>DVEF01000022.1 GCA_015295805.1 Geminocystis sp. M7585_C2015_104
ATGGAGGCCCAGAAAATACCGTTTTCTACCATAGACTGGGCTAAGGTTGCCGTGGACACCCCGTAACGAGTTACTTTGCTTTGAATCCGCTTTACCTCTTCTTGATATTTCTTCACATCGGCTATAGTTAAGTCTTGGGGCGGCTTGTTGGCTACGGCGGCAAATTGTGCCACTAAAGTTTGTAGTCCCGAATTGGAGCGAGTGGGTGCTGTTTGGGCAAAATAGATGGGGATGGGTGGGGCTTGTTTCTCCATTTGCTGATAGTTCTCATAACTTGCTAGTGCTACAAATATGTTAGGCTGTTTTTCCCAAAGGGGCGCCAATTCTTTGGTAGTCATGAAGACCATGGGGCTGTAGGCTATTAGGGGGGAATCGGCAATAGGGGGGATATAGTTTTTGCCGGGGAAGATTTTGTTTATCTGGTATATCAGCTGACTGTAGTAGATTTCACCGTCTACAGAGATTATACTGGGAAATTGAGGGGACTGTGGGGAAATAGTGCCATCAGCCAGTTTTTTACTTAGGTTTATTACTTCGTTTACAACATCTCCACTCCCACGCACATCGCAGGTTAAATAGAAACGTTGACCGTTGTCCAGTTTTGGTTTGCTAGAATTAAGTTTTTCGGCTATTCGTCTACAGAATTCTCCCAAATCACTGCCTGCCAGGAATTTTATTTCTATTCCATGATTTCCAGTTTGTCCAATTCCTAACCCAAGGCACCCCGTGAGTAGAAGTAAAGAGGAAACTGCGGCAATAATTGGTCTTTTTCTTTTTCCTCTCCAGTATTGCATATGGACATTTAGGCCACCACTCTTAACATTATCCTAGCATTTCCTTTAGCTTCCTTTGGTTAACAATTGGTTAAACTCTAAGCGGGTTTTATCCCCGGGTACCTAGTTTTATTAATATTAGTTTTATTGTATTATTTCGGCTATTTTTTTGGGGGTTATCAGATTTTAGGCTATGATTTTATAGTATAGAGTATAGATGTAAAACTTCTGCTAGAATTCCAGTTAGCCCTTGCCCGTCAATTCTTAAATAATTTATAGTTTTTCCCTAGGGACAACAACCTCCATTCAACTTGGCAACTCTTTCCAGAATATGAGGGCTAAATTTCCCTTCCTTTCCATAAAGCATCACTCATGAAACTACCTTGTTATAGTTGTTTTTCCAACTCCTCCAGAGTTATCTTGCTAGTGGTATCATCGCCGTCACTGAGAATAACAACGGCATTGATGGCATTGGGTTTAACATTTTGGCGCAACCAGTTTCTGGCAAACAGGGCCCTATCATATAGACTAGTACCCCCATGTGCCTTCAAACCACTAATATAGGCAATCCCCTTATTTTTGCTTTCTGATGTGC
>DVEF01000023.1 GCA_015295805.1 Geminocystis sp. M7585_C2015_104
GGCGACAATGAGGTAATGAGATTATCAGATGCCAATTGACTTTTTGAAGAGACGGGTATATTGCCGGATGAGATAATTTTTTTGTCAGTGGAGGTAGGAAAAACTACAGTCGACTGGTTAGTAAAAAGGGGGGATAAAAAGGAGGATAGCCATCCTGGGGGTTTTTCATGGAAAGTGGTGGGGAGGGGGTAGGATAGACCATTATTACTTTTAGACTGGGGGGTATTGTTGGATTGGAGGGGTGTAGGGAGGGAGGTATATTTTCTTGGTTGAAAACTCATGTCGTCTTTTCTAGGAATTTGAGGCTGGGGGGATATATATAAGTCTTTGGCAGAGGCATATCTCCTTGACTGAAAAATCGTGGGTATATCCTCAAACTCAAAAATTCCCCAACTAGTCAACAATGGTTGGATATCTGTGGGGGGGAGATTAATAGCAAGCCTAAGACTGGGTTTGTCTTTCAGAGGCAATAATTTTCCCTGAAAAAGATATTGATTGTTTTGATGTGTTAGGTTGCCATTGACTATATTGATTGCCTCTTTTTCTCTAATCAATTCGGCGGTAATAGTGTCACCTTGCCAGTGATTTAAAGAGGGTTTACGAATAGTCAACCTGGAGGTAAGCAAATTTAGACTTTTGACATTCAACTCCACTCTGCCAGAAAGACTGCCACTGATTTTAATATCTCTAATGTTGGCGGGGAGAAGGTGACGGGTAGACTGGAAGACTGTAGCGAGGGGTATATTACTCAAATCTACTGACATGTGGGGGGAAGAGTGTGGTGTCATTCCGGCGATGGTTGTTTCCCCATGCCTGAGATAAATTTGGTGAGGGGAAAAGTCTGGATTTAGTCTTAATAACAATTTTTCTTGTTGATTCTCACTTTTCAGACTCAATGTTATTTCTCCACTGTTAGCCTCTAAATTCCCTTTTAGGGGGGAGAAGTTAAAACCCGCCAACCGGAAATCACTTAGAATGACATTCCCCTTTAGCCGTGGCTGTGACAAGTCTCCCCTCAAATTGCCGTCAAAGTCAAATTTTCCTCGGTATTCGGGAATTTGTGATGGTAATGGCAACTTTGATAGACTAATACCCTTGCCAGTGATGTCTAAATCGAGATTTTTGATTTTATTCTCAGAATAGTCGTAAGCAATAATCCCTTTTGCTATCCAATTGTCTACAATCCCTCGATTTATCTTAAAGTATTTCCCATTCCAGGAAAAGGTAATTTCCAGAGGTTTAGTGATGGCGGCAAAACCTTTACTAAATTTTAACTCCCCTTGTAAATAGGTTTTTCCAGGGGTTAGATGGTCAACATCACCAACGAGATTTACTTTGCCTCTTACTTCTCCACGCCAATAACCCCTTTTTGGCAGGGAAAACCTATGGATAATAGCCTCTGCTTTCAGCTGATTGCCGTTTAGGGAGATATTTGTCAATTCTGCCTTTCCCTGGGGTGAATCAATTATCCCTTTTCCCCTTATGCTGATAATCCTGTCACCACTAGAGGCGGGGGATTTTGTACCCATATCCCTTATTTTTCCCCCGAGGATGAGGTTTGCGTTGACTTTGGTGTCAGTCAGGGGGATTGATGGGGATTGCAAGTTAATTCCTTTTCCCCAAGGAAGTTTTTTTATATCTAATCCCTGTGTTTTGACAACGGTTTGCCAGTAGTCGCCTTGAATGCTGGTATTTTCTAGGTTGATTAGACTACCCCGGTAGTTTATATGGAAGTTACCTGTTAGTTTTGTTTTCGCTGGATTTTGAGTATCTCCCAGTAAATGGAAGAAGCCGTCTAGATGGGAGTTGTCACATTTCCATTTTTCACAATCTATAAAAGGTATTTCTTTTAGACTGATGCCAAATACCTTTACATCCGCCTGCCAAGACTGTCGGTTTAGTTGTAGATTATTGACTTTTGCTTTGCCGCCAGAAGTCTGTAGTTGAAAAAAACCCGTCAATCGGAAGTCTTCTAGTTTTTGCCAGTTGCCGGAGAGTTTATAATTCCCAACAACTTTTCCAATGGGGATAGGAGGGGTTTGTTGATATAGGCTAGTTAGTTTTCCCGCGGGTATATTTTTGCTTTCTATATCTAGATGATAATTGCTATTTTTTTTGTCTAAGACTATCTTGCCTTTAGCTGCTATTTCTCCTCCCATTTGTGGTTTTAGTTGCAATTTGTCAATGGTGAGGAGGGAATCGGCTATAGTTATGTTGGCGGCAAGACTATGGAGGGGGATTCTATCCACTTTGACTTGCTGATGGTTAACAATATTCCCCTTGATTATTGGTTTTTCTGGTTTGCCATATACACTTACTTCTCCTTTAATTTTGCCTGCCAAATTCCATTTAGGTTTTGGTAGACGGAGGGAGGAAATGACATCTCCTATTCCTACTGGTTGTTTTATCTTAGCCTGTAGATTTAATTCTTTCCCTTTAATGACTCCACTTGCCACCAGTGGGATTAAACCAAGATTGGTATTAACCTGTTGGAGAAGTATTTGTTTGTCTGCCAATTGGATTTTGCCACTGGTAGCCGACAGGGGTTTAGGAAGTCTAGGTATAGTTAAGTCTACCCCTTGTAACTGAATACTGCCTTTTATTTTTTCTAGTCCATCTTGTTTTAATTTTAGGTCTAACAGTGCGGAAATTCTACCATTGTCGAGGGTGATAGGTAGGGAGAAAAGATTTAGCTGGTTGATGATGGCAGTGGGTATGAGTGAGGCATTTACTTTGAGTTGCCATTTCCTGTCATCAAATTTTTTCAACCCTTCTACGGTTACTTTCTCACCGGTTTGCAGGAAAATGGTGGAATTGAATAGTAGATTAGTCTTTGCCGGTTGAATTGTCAATTGGGGTATTCGGAAATTTAGATGGGTGTTATCTTTGGGATTGCTTTTTACAGTTAGATATTGATTAGTGAGTCGGATTTCGTT
Source organism: Geminocystis sp. M7585_C2015_104 (assembly GCA_015295805.1). Lineage (NCBI taxonomy): Bacteria > Bacillati > Cyanobacteriota > Cyanophyceae > Chroococcales > Geminocystaceae > Geminocystis > Geminocystis sp. M7585_C2015_104. The sequence continues at coordinate 2,937 of DVEF01000023.1, forward strand.
GACGGATATGTTAAAATCAAGAGGCAGAGTGGAGGGTTTTGGCTTCAGATTTAACTTCAACCATTTTCCATCCTCATCCCGTTGCAAAAAAGTTCGCACATTGTTCAAGTGTATATTTAATTTTATCTCCCTATTCAACAAATCGAGAGGATTTATGGTAACAGTCACGCTTTCAGCGACTAAGTAGTCATTGTCTGTTTGAGTCTTGTGGATGAAGGTTTTGCCGAAACTAACCCCTGTTGGAGACACTCTTTCAACACTACCTAGTTTAACGGGCCGGGATATATATTCACTCAACGACTCTTCTAATAGAGGTATTAACTTTCTGGTGATGAAATACCAACCATAACCCCCTCCCCCTCCCAACAATAATAAAATCAAACACACCAACAGGGGGATTTTCCTTGGTTGTTTTTTCTTTTCCTCCGTCTCTGTTATTGTCTGACTTGGGGGGGTTGTATTATTTTCGCCATCACTTTTTTCTACCCTCATTTCTCCTGTTTGACTGCCGGCAACACCTTCTGGATTTCCTGCTGTATAGCCAGTCTGATTGTCAGTATTGCCAACTGTTAAGTCGCCTTTGTCGTTTTGTCTGATACTCTCAAGGGGATTATCTTCATGAGGGTTGTTGTGACTATTGCTGTTGTTTCCCATTTTTCCATTGGAGGAATGTCTGGCTTTGTAAGGGGATTTTTCCTTCTAGGTTAGCTTATTGTGCCACTTCCTTGCCACTTTTTTTACCCCAATCTAATCCACAGAGTCTTTCACAACGGTAATAGTCACACTGGGGGTAATAGCGATGGCGACAATAATACTGATAATGACAGCAAAAACGAGTAACACTGAAAGTGATAATAAAGATACAAAAGGGATACACAGATGGGTTTAAAATCTCACAGTCAGTGATGTGGAGTTAGATTATGTATTTGTTGCCATGGGGTTGTGGGTTGAAGTCACCCTGTTTACCGCTGCTTCCCGTGGATTCATGTCTAAATCCAATTTTCATTAGGTTTAATTAAAAAGAATTATGACACTTCAAACCCACTTATCTGTATGCTTCAAATTCATTTGTCTTTTCTTTCCTTTAATTTGTAGATTTATGATTGTACTTTTATTTGTGGAAATAAGGATACTTGGAATCAACTTGTTTGTGTTTTTTAGAGATAATCCCCCCTTCTCAGAAAATGGAGACAGTTGGCAATTGGCAAATCATTTAACCAACTTACTTCAACTTCTTGAGGCTGGAGGCTATAGAGGCAAATGTAAGACTGCTGTATCGTCTTTATTCCTTCCACCTTGCCACAAGTGGGGGTATAGATGGCCATGTTTTATGTTAGCAGGCTGGTGGGCAACAGTCAAGGGGCTCTTGAATTTGTCTTAGCATATGGATTTCCATTAACTGCCTCCGGCGGGTGGAGAGTCTTTATTTTATTTGTATGCCGTCTAAGGGGAAAAGTCTACTGTTTATAATCCTCTGTATTCTTGTTATACTGGGGGGCAGTGCAGTTTAGAGGTTTTAACTGTTACTAGTTTGAGTTTTGGCATTTTCTGCTATTTCCAAAGAGAATTATCATCATCGGAATTTCTTTCCCTTAGCAATTAAAATATTTCCTCGTCTTTTTTACTCGCCACCAATCACTAATCCAATAGTCTTTTCAGACAAACTATTAGTGTAGTTACATTACTATAATCTCTTTCCAGATTGAAAAGTGAATGAGTATATCTTTTCCTATTGGTATAAACTCGGATAAACAATCATTAACACATTATACCTCAGTCCTGCAAATAATCTAGTAAGTCTTACTGTCTTCTTGCCGCCAAGTCAGTGGTTGGTGTCGCTATCAAAATAAACACCCCTCCCCTTGCCGGCAAATACTCTGTAAAACAAAATATTTATAACAGTATTTTCTACTCTGCCGTTGAGTTTTCAACTAAGAAAATACGCCTCCTCCTATAAACCCTCCCAGTCTAAAAATACCCCCCAGTCTAATAATAATAGTGATAATCATCTTTTCCACCCTCTCGCCACCACTTTCCATGAAAAACCACAGTGGATTTTAGTTTTTCCTACCTCCACTGACAAAAAAATTATCTCATCCGGCAATATACCCGTCTCTTCAAAAAGTCAATTGGCATCTGATAATCTCATTACCTCATTGTCGCCTCAAACAACTACCCCCCCTTCCCCCTCCACTGTATCCCCGGCCAAAGCCACTTCTTATGCCACTGATATATCTGTTTTTCCAGACAACCTGACATTATTATCTTGCCCCACCTTTCCAGTCAAAGAAACTATTGCTTCAGATAATCAGTCGGCAAGGAGATATTTTCCTCCTTCAGACAACCAGTCTTTATTCCCCTCTTCTGGTAAGACGATTATACCACAAGAGAAGCCTCTAGCAAATTTGGTTTTATTATCCCCCCCTTATACCCATAAGGGGAAGAATGAAACTACATCCAATGAAGGTATAATTCAAGTCAGAGACAACCAATGGCAACTAACACACCCCTATCTCAATAAACAAATAAGCCAACAGTCAGTATTAGTCATCCCCCCCACCAACCACTGTTATTCCTATTTCAGCTACAATACAACCCTCTTTTCAGACAATCAGTTAAACAGTCAGTCATCATTGTCATCCACTCCAATTTCAACATCAACCTTCTCCCCCCACGCGACTTCCCTTTGTGATATCCCCTCAAACAACCAATTCTCTAAAGTATCCCCCCTTTTCTCAAACGACAATTCTGTCTCAGTATTCTCTTGTCTGGTTAACCGTGTTATCCCCCCCGGCAACCAGTCAGCATACCCCCC
>DVEF01000024.1 GCA_015295805.1 Geminocystis sp. M7585_C2015_104
ATACAGTATTACATCGTTGTCGCTAGCACGCCCCACCCTGATCACCGTGTTAGGATCAAACTGCCACTTCTGGACTGCCACCGATTTTAGGGGATGCAACAGAGTTAGGGTTATCACTGACATTACTTGCGAGTAAATACTGCTAACAAAAGGGGAGCAACCGGCGCGCTCCATGACTAAATCTATCCTTTTATTCTACCCGACTTAGTCATGGATGGTAACAGGACAAGTCTTCTAAAACACCGGCACCGGGAAGGACACCACCCCCCGGGCAGAATCTCCAACCCGCTGCCGTTCAAGAGGGAGCTTCTTGCCATTACACATCCAAATACATTATATCTGAATTTTTCTATTGCGCAATAGGAGAATATTAGACTACAACAGCCCTGCATTGGCCATCCCTAGCACCAGGCCCACCCCCAGAATATGACCGAAACTCATGGTGGCCAACAACTCTGGAAAGCCGTAATTCTTCCATAAAGCCGGCTTTTCTATAGGCAAGTCCGGCCCACTGCCTGGATTCTTTATAGCAAAACGCCCTATAAAAATCGCCATCATGTTCGCCGCCACCATCACAATCGCTACATTTGTATTCCAGCTTACTGTTTGCGGCACTTTTGTAAGTAGATATGCTAAAAGCATTTCTTGATAACTCCCAAACTGAAATAAATTATGATTATTAATTGTTTTTGCGGGTACACCATGCCATCGGGCAAGTTATGTCTATCATCTTAGATTAAATCTTGTTTTTTTTTCCTCACAAATTGTTAATTTTTATTGCTGAGCGCCTCCCTCTAGTTTATGCGTCTGAAAATATGTGGTATAACAGAACTGGCCCAGGCAATAGCAATTGCCGAACTGGGTGTTGACACTCTAGGTTTCATCTGCGTTGCTGACTCCCCCCGTTACCTGGAGGCTACTAGGATACAACAGATAACCAGCAAACTGCCAAAACAGGTAAGCAAGATAGGAGTATTTGTCAACCAAACCGTAGAGACCATTGTAACAGTCCTAGAAACAGCAGGACTTACTGGCATTCAACTCCATGGAGACGAAACCCCCAGCCAGTGCGCCCAACTCAGGGAGATTTTGCCGCGGGTTGAGATTATCAAGGCCTTTCGTTACCGCGACAAGAAGTCCTTGGCTACACTGGAAGAATATCTCCCCTACATCGACACTATTCTAGTGGATACCTATCAGAAAAATGTCTATGGGGGCACGGGCAAAACCCTCGATTGGCAACAGTTAAGGGACTTTCGTCCCAAAAGGCCATGGTTGTTGGCTGGAGGCCTTAATGCCGACAATATTCTTTTGGCACTACAAACCGTCCACTGTGATGGTTTTGACGTCTCCAGTGGCGTGGAAATTAGTCCTGGCAAAAAAGACTTGGCCAAGGTGCGACACCTAGTTAGTATCCTAAATTCCTATAAGTCTTCACTCCCCTCTTCCAATTAGTAGGAATTGGGAATTTAGTTGTTCAGTAACACCAACAGTGCCGATAATACCAAACTAACCGTAATACTAACAATAAATCAGCTCATTATCTGTCCTATGGAGAAAAAATTAGCCTTCTTGGGGTTAGGGGTGATGGGCAAACCCATGGCGGAAAACCTACAGCAGGCCGGGTGTAGTCTAAAAGCCTGGAATCGCACTAAAAATCGCCCCCATTTACAGAATACCTTCCTGCCACTAGTGGACACCATAGCAGAGGCGGTGGCAGAGGCAGATATTATCTTTACCTGCCTGGGGGGTGTGCCAGATGTAGAAGAGGGTTTATTAGGGGAGGCTGGAGTCATTCACTATGCCCGTTCCAGTAGTCTAGTAGTAGACTTTAGTACTATTGGTCCAAGGGCCGCACAGGCGATCGCCCAGAAGCTGGCCACCAAGGGTATTCATTTCCTGGATGCCCCCGTTTCAGGAGGCGACATTGGCGCAAAACAGGGCACCTTAACCATCATGGTGGGAGGAGATAAACTGGACTTTGACCTATGTCTCCCCTATTTCCAGATACTAGGCAAGAATATCACCTACTGTGGCCCCACGGGCAGTGGTCAGGCGGTCAAGTTATGTAACCAGGTGTTGGCCAGTCTACATATGGTCGCCCTCTGCGAGGCTATTACCCTCGCCAAGATCCAAAACATCGACCCTCAGTTGGTGGTTCGGGTTTGCAGTACGGGCGCCGCCTCCTCTTGGGCCTTAACCAATTTAGGGCCAAAGATACTACAACAAGACTACCAACCCGGTTTTATGATCAAACATATTCTCAAAGACCTACGTTTGGTTACAGAAGCCCTCCAAGACACCAGTTACTCTCTCCCCGGAGTACAGCTTGCCCGTCAACTGTTTGAAACTGCCGCCCGTCTCATTGGACAAGAAGGTTATAACCTTGGCACTCAGGCTATGATTCGTGCCTACCTGGGGGAGGACAAAGACAACCTTCCGGGCTAAGACGTACAATTCTTTAATACGCCTTTGCCCAAAGGGGGAATTTCATTAGAAGGTGACCTCGTTCAGCCAACGCACAGCATCCTTGGCATGATAGGTTAAAATAATGTCCGCACCTGCCCTTTTAAACCCCAGCAGGGTTTCCATAGTCACCTTCTTTTCATCTATCCAACCGTTGAGGGCGGCCGCCTTGATCATTGAATACTCCCCAGACACATTATAGGCCGCCACCGGCAAATTGGTAGCCTGTTTCACCTGCCAAATTATGTCCATATATGCCAAGGCCGGTTTTACCATCAACATGTCCGCCCCCTCTTCTATGTCCAACTGGATTTCTTTCAATGCCTCCCTTGAATTAGCCGGACTCATTTGGTAGGTACGACGATCGCCAAAACTGGGGGCCGACTCCGCCGCCTCCCTAAATGGCCCATAATAGGCAGATGCATACTTAGCCGCATAGGACAAAATCGGTATGTGACTGAAGCCGTTTTCGTCCAACGCCTCACGTATTGCCTTTACCATCCCATCCATCATTCCCGAGGGGGCTATTATATCCGCCCCTGCCCTCGCCTGTGATACCGCTGTCTTCTTTAATAATTCTAGAGTAGGGTCATTCAAAACTCTACCCACTAAGTCTCCCACTTCCAGATAGCCACAGTGTCCATGGATGGTGTATTCACAAAGACAGGTGTCGTTAATGACAATTAGCTCCGGTACCGCCTTTTTTACTGCTTCTGTAGCCCTTTGCACTATACCACAGTCATGCCATGCCCCTGTAGCCTGTTCGTCCTTCTCTTCCGGTATCCCAAACAGGATTATTGCCGGTATCCCCAAATCGTATACCTCCTTTGCCTCTTCTACTATTTTGTCTACTGACAGCTGATATACCCCCGGCATTGACTTTACTTCTTTTGCTACTCCCTCCCCCGGCACCACAAACAATGGGTAAACCAGGTCATTCACCGTCAGTACTGTTTCTTGCACCATGCGTCTTATCTGCCAATTCTGACGCAGACGCCGCGGCCTGTTTACTGGGAACATACCTCTCTTCTTCTCTTATTGCTGTCTCGTCTTTTTGCTGTCTTTCTAGTTTACGTCTTTCCTTCTTTCCCCCTTCTCTGCCAGTAATATTTTGTTACTTTTTGCCCAGGGGTTGACAAAGGGAGGTCGTTCACGCTAGAATGGGGGCGTTCACGGTGGGTTGTTTTATCACAACGCACTAAAACACTCGTGGTGCTCGTTTTTTTGTTGAGAATAAATATAAAAAAGGGGAGGGTTGGAAAAAGAGTAATGTGATAAGTAATAGAGGCGAACCAATGGTTTATAAATAGGGGAGGAAGAGGGATAAAATAAAGGGAAAAACAGAGAAAGGAGAGGAAAGGGGGAAGTAAAAAAGGAAATGTGGTGGAATGTATTATTTGCAGTAGTATTTGGGGTGACAGTGGGGATTGCAGGTTTTCTGGTCATTAAGAGGCAAGGAGGAAATTTCTGGAGGAAACGAGCCGCCGAGGCAGATGTAAACACACTAATATCCACTACGGCAATGGTAATAATATTAATTCTGGCAAATCTGTTAGCAAATAAATACTCTTGGCGCATAGACTTAACAGAAACGAAACTATATACCCTCTCCCCCCAAACACAACAAGTCTTAAAAAGTCTTTCTGAACCAATAAGGGTTTATGTATTTGATTGGCCCCCCAATGGTTATGACCGTCAACTCCTCAAAAATTATGCCCGCCATAGCAAATATTTCTCATTTGATTTCATAGATCCGCAGGTGAACCTAAGTCTAGCACAAAAATTTCAAGTAGATAGAAAGGGCAATGTCTACATACAGTGGCGGGATAAACGCCAACTGGTACAAACTGTATCCCCCCAGAGTCGACTAGAAGAAAATAAACTCACTAATGCCATCGTGAAGATAAGAAGGGAAACCACCCCCGTTGTATATATTATCCAAGGACATGGAGAACCCTCCCTAGACCCAGCAACACAACCCAGTTTCTCTCAAGCGGTAAAAACCCTCAATGATAATGGTTATATTGTTAAACCCCTTAACCTAGGACAGTCCCCCCTTATCCCTCCCGATGCCAGTGTTTTAATAGTAAGTAGTGGGGACAGGAATATACTACCTGGGGAAGAGAAAATTATTCAGAAGTATCTGGAAAAGGGTGGCAACATTCTAATTATGGTCAATGCCTCTAGTGAAGTTCCATTGGCCAAGACCCTCAGTCAATGGGGTGTTAAACTCCATGATAGCATAGTGGTCGACCCCTCCGGCACCGGCGAGACACTGGGTCTGGGTCCTTCTGTTACTATAATCACTAACTACGGTCAGCACCCTATAACTCGGGATTTTAACAATGGACTGACCATACTTCCCTGGGCTAGACCAATTATAACAGAAAATAAACCAGCAATAGAAAAAACCCCCTTGCTAATCACCCATCACCAATCTTGGGGTGAAACCAATTTGGAGGGCGAACAAGTATTATTTGATCCTACAAAAGATAAAAAAGGCCCCCTGGAAATAGCAGTTGCCTTGGTGAGAAAAAACTCAAATACCCGCACCCAAGTCCAACAGAAAAATACCTCCACCCCTACCAACACCCCTGTCAAGCCTGAGACGAAAAACAAAGGAGACTTGCCACCGCCACCGATTAACCCCCCAAAACCAGATAACATCCCCCTAGTAACCACTCAACCTTCTAAAGACACCACAAAAATGGTAGTGGTAGGTAACGCCAATTTCGCCACCGACGGCTGGTTTTTGCAACAACTCAATCAGGACTTTCTCTTAAATGCTATCTCCTGGTTGGCTAACGAAGACGAACAACTGTTGTCTATCCGGCCCATAGAAGCTGTCAATCGTCGTCTCCGCCCCACCCCCCTACAAGTTCAAATCCTCTGGTGGTTGGCCCTTGTAATTCTACCATTAATGGCCCTTATTATTGCCTTTGTTACCTGGTGGCAACGAAGTCGACTCTCATAATCTACTGAAAAATGCTGTTACAATATTTAACAAAAAATAAAGGCATGTCCGTAAAGCTTTTATTTTTCAACCACCAGTATACCTGAAACTCCCATGACATTGACTAAAACTCCTCCACACCAGGATACAAAGGACGTCCTCGAGGAGGTCCACGTACAGCCCCGAGTAATACCTAAGAAACACAAAGAGGATTTGGGGCCAGTAAGTGATCTCTCCCCGGAAAGTTGGCGATACCATCCGGAAATGATAATGGAGTATTATAGCCGGAGAAGGTGGCTGGTAATCAGAAGGATGGTGGCTATTATATTCCCCCTGTTATCCTTTTTTTTGGCGCTTTGGTGGGACTCTTTACGGGGGAAAACAAAACAGAATGAGGCAAAAAGGGCAGTCCAATTAAGGGAACTCCTCACACAACTAGGACCTGCTTATATTAAAATAGGCCAAGCTCTCTCCACTCGTCCAGACTTGGTCCCCCCCACCTACCTCAATGAGTTGAGTCAACTGCAGGATCAATTGCCTCCCTTTGACAATGAAATTGCCTATCAGTTCATCGAAGAGGAATTAGGTGCACCCCCCCTGGAAATATACCAAGAAATATCCCCTAACCCCATTGCCGCCGCCAGTCTAGGACAGGTTTATCGCGGCAGGCTGAAAACTGGCGAGGAAGTGGCCATCAAAGTCCAACGTCCCGATTTAGTTAGACGCATCACCCTGGATATCTATATCATGCGCTCCCTTGCCATGTGGGTGAAAGGCTATGTCAAGAGAATAAGATCGGACCTGGTGGCTATTGTGGACGAGTTGGCCTCTCGCATCTTCGAGGAGATGAATTATCTTCAGGAGGGGGAAAATGCAGTCAAGTTCAAAAAATTATATGGCCACCTCCCGGAAATATACGTGCCCAAAATCTACTGGGAATATACCGGCCGTCGTGTTTTGACTATGGAGTGGATAGAGGGCATTAAACTAACAAAGATTAAAGAAATTCAGGCTCGGGGTATCGATGCTACTCACCTGGTGGAAGTGGGAGTACAATGTTCTCTACAACAGTTGTTGGAACACGGTTTTTTCCATGCTGACCCCCACCCCGGCAACCTCTTGGCCATGCCTGACGGCAAGTTGGCCTACCTGGACTTCGGCATGATGAGCACTATTGAACCCTATCAACGTTATGGTCTCATACAGGCTATCGTACACCTTGTCAATAGGGATTTTGAGGCTCTTGCCCAGGATTATGTCAAATTGGGATTTCTCAGTCCAGACACTGATCTTACCCCTATTGTCCCCGCCCTGGCCAATGTGTTCAACAATGCCCTCGGCGCCAGCGTAGCTGAACTCAACTTCAAAAAAATTACCGACGAAATGTCCGCCATAATGTATGAGTTTCCCTTCCGTGTCCCCGCCTATTACGCCCTCATTATTCGTTCTCTGGTGACCTTGGAGGGTATAGCCATCAATATAGATCCCAACTTTAAAGTCCTAAGCAAAGCATATCCATATGTTGCAAAAAGACTACTTACAGACCCGGCACCGGAACTGCGGGACTCCCTTAGGGATTTACTCTTCAAAGACGGCTATCTTCGTTGGAATAGACTGGAAAATCTTTTACGCAATGCCAAGGATTCTCCTGACTATGACTTCGACAAGGTAATAAACCAAGGATTAGACTTTCTCTTGTCAGACAGGGGAGAATTTATTAGGGAAAGACTGGCTGACGAAATTGTCAACTACTTGGATTATATTGGGCAAAGGGCTTGGTTGAATATAACTCATACCCTTAGTCAGACTTTTGGCTTCGGCGATAATAACAACAAAGTAGTAGAAAATGGTCAAAGGCTTCCTCCCCCCTCCTGGCAACACATTGGCAATATTGTCCAGATTCTACAGCAAACCAGGGGTTATGATCCCCTTAAATTGATTCCCCTGGTCACTACTATTTTACAAAGTAGGGAGACTCAAAAGTTGGGACAACGGATCGCCGGCGGTTTAGCGGAAAAGGCCACTGTAAGACTAATTCGTGCCCTCTTACTGACAAATACTTCTAACAACCATGGCTCCAGTGGAAAAATTGCCCACTGTAATGCCAAAGGCCCTCTAGTAGCGAACATTCCCCAACAGGAAAGTAATGGCCGATAGCCGGGCAATTTGTTAGTTGCACCCCCCTTCTGATTTTGGCCTTAACCCTTCCCCTCGAAAACCCACAAGCCAGTTTTGTATTCCACCTCGGTAACGGTTTGGTTATAGTTCAACTGGCCTTGATTTTTTCTTGCATATGTTGTCTATTAGTTAGTAATCTTTCTGGACAAACCGGTTATATTTGCCCTTCACCCCCAGCATTGAGAGCCCCCAGGTATACCAATCCCTGTTCGATTTTCAAAGTTATAAAACTGGCATCCCTAATCATTCTAGTGGCATCCTTCACCCCCACAATAACCGGAATACCTAGTCTCATGCCAATCTGCGCCGCGTGAGATCTTACCCCCCCTTCCTCCGTTACAATAGCCGAGGCTACACGCATAGCATCTACATATCTACTGTCGGTACCATGAGTTACAAGTATGTCTCCAGGACGGAAATTGCTTATTTGAGACGGGTCCAGAATGACTCTAGCTCGGCCGGTGATAGTCCCCTGTCCGAAACCAACACCCGGACTTAGTGCCCCCTTCACGATCTCTACTTTAATTAAGTCCGTAGATCCAGACACCCCCTGGAGAGTGCCGGCTGTGATTACCACCAAATCCCCATCCTTCAGTAGCCCTTTTTCCCTCGCTAGATTTATTGCCCCCTCAAATGCCTGTTTCAATCCGGGTAGATCCAACAGTAGCAGGGGTTTTACACCCCATACCAATTGTAGTTGACGAGATACACTTACATGGGGAGTGACCGCGAAAATCGGCGTCTGTGGCCGAAACTTGGATACATTCCTCGCTGTCGCACCGGTTTTGGTTAGGGTCATAATGGCCGCCGCCTTCAAGTGTTGGGCTATTTGACCTACCGCCTGGGCTATGGCATTAGGAATGTTTTGACTCTCACCTCCGCTATATTCGGGACTATGGGGCACAAAGCTAGTATAATAACGAGGCCCTTTGTCCCAAGAAGCCAAGAGACTGCCCATTTCACTTTCTATACGCATGGCTATTTTCGCCATGGTCTCCACCGCCAATACCGGATAATCCCCCACTGCTGTCTCATTTGACAACATTACCGCATCTGTCCCATCCAAAATCGCGTTGGCAACGTCTGACACTTCTGCACGGGTAGGGCTTGGATTTCTCACCATACTGTCCAACATCTGGGTGGCCGTTATAATCGGTATTCCTAGACGATTGGCAGTTCTAATTAATCGTTTTTGTAGTATTGGTACCTCCTCTGGCGGCAATTCTACCCCCAAATCTCCCCTCGCCACCATTACCCCGTCACACAAAGAAAGGATTTCTTCCATTTGTTCTATCGCCTCATGTTTCTCTATCTTGGCAATTACTGGCGTTGACTTGCCGGCACTACTGATTAAGTCTTTTACCTCTAGCACATCCTGAGGATTGCGCACAAAACTTAGGGCTATCCAATCCACCCTCTGATCCAACCCGAACATTAAGTCTCTTTTGTCTTTTTCTGTTAGGGCTTTTACTGATAGACTTACATTAGGAAAGTTCACTCCCTTATTACTGGACAATATTCCCCCTACCACCACCTGACAGTGCAATTCTTGTTTCTCTTGGTCTACCTCTTTTACTATCATTTCCACCCTACCATCGTCTAGCAGTATTCTCGCCCCTACTGGTACCTCTTCCGCTAGCCTGTCGTAGCTTACATATCCTATCTCCTGGTTGCATTCCACTTTCCTGCTGGTTAGAATGTAGTGATCCCCTTTTTCTAACTTTATCGAACCACAGGGGAATTTGCCTAAACGAATCTTCGGCCCTTGTAAGTCCTGTAGTATACCAATTGGCCTATTCAGCTCATTTTCCGCCTGACGTATTAGACGAATACTCCTTTGGTGATCTTCGTGGGTTCCGTGGGAAAAATTTAGCCTAAAAGTACTTGCCCCTGCCAAAATCATCTCCTTTATTATTTCTGCCTTCGCACAAGCTGGCCCTACTGTCGCTACTATCTTTGTGCGGTGCTTGTACTTCTCATTCATTCCCCTTTTTCCCTCTCAATGGAAGCGCCTGATATTATATCTTATTCTTGTTTTTCCCTATGAGTGCCTTTCTCTATTCCCCCTTTTTTGTCTTTGAGTCCTATTTTTAACCCCCCCAGCCCCCCAATACAGCCTTTATAGCCCTATCTTCGCCTTTTTTAATCCCTCCCACTCTCCCTGCCCCTTAAGGCCTAGACACACTTGTATACGTAAGTTTACAATATTTAACGAGGAAAAGGCCATAGGGAGGAGGAAAAAATGGCTGCCAAAGTAGAAATTTACACCTGGAGTAGGTGTCCTTTTTGCATAAGGGCGAAGAATTTACTCAGGGAAAAGCAGGTGGATTTCATAGAGTACTGTATAGACGGAGATGAGGAAGCGAGAAGGAAAATGGCTCAGAGGGCTAATGGGCGTACCAGTGTGCCTCAGATTTTTATTGATGGTGTGCACATTGGCGGTTGTGATGACCTTTACCAGTTGGAGTTCGAGGGAAAATTAGATAGACTATTACAGGGTGGGGTTGGCTAATTAGACCTACTCCACCAAGGTCCTCTAGGAGAAAAATGAAGAAATGGGATGAGGTTTTTGTTTATTATCGATGAAATTGCCTCCCTCGACCCCACCCATGACAGTAGTGTGGCTATGATGGAGGCCGCCCAGCTACTGGGTCATTACGTTTACATTACCACCATTGAAAGACTGAGTGTGGTAGAGGGTAAGGGTCACGCCTATGTTTCTCCCGTGACTCTTAAGCCAGTACAAAGGGTAGATGACCACTGGCAGGCCGAAAGGGATTGGTATAGCCTGGGAGACTGGCAATTTGTCCCCATCGAGTCCTTTGACGCGGTTCTAATGCGCAAAGACCCCCCCGTCACTACTTCCTACCTCTATGCCACCTATATTCTAGATCTCGTAAATCCTAAAAATACAAAAGTAATTAACTCCCCCCGGGGAATCCGTGCCGCTAATGAAAAGATGTATGCTTTGCAGTTTACATCAGTGATTCCAGACACCATTGTAACCCAGGATAAGCAACTCATAAGGGATTTTTTGCAAAAAAAGGGGAAAGTGGTGATAAAGCCCTTGGGGGGTAAAGCGGGGGAGGGCATTCTCTTGCTTGAGAGGGAGGATAAGAATTTTAACTCTCTCATTGAAATCAGTACCAAAAAAGGCCTGGAACCCATTATGGTACAAGAGTATTTGCCGGCTTCCTCTCAGGGGGATAAAAGGATAATTATTGTTAATGGTAAGCCGGTGGGTGCGGTAAATCGCATCCCCAATAAGGGGGACTTTCGCGGCAATATGGCAGTGGGAGGAACTGTTGCACCGGCAAAAATAACCCCCCGAGATTGGGAAATATGTCAAGTGCTCAGGCCTCGACTTTTACAAGACGGTTTATTTTTTGTGGGAATTGATGTTATTGGTGGTTATCTGACGGAGGTCAATGTAACTAGTCCTACCGGTATCCGCGAAATTGATCTGCTTTCCCATTCTAGCCTGGGAGAACTTACCGTGCGGGAAATAGAAAACTTTTGTTTGGACAATGGCTAGAACTAATTAAAACTGGCACCGGCCAACCCCCTGCACAGCTCAGATGAGAAAACCTTATGCTTTTAAGAGGTTCACTGAATGCTTTCACTCTAGGCAAGAAACCTAAGTACTAGGGCGGGACGGGGAGCAATAGGTTTCCCCCTTGATCCTGCCATCGGCGAAGTGGATAATACGCGAGCTTTGAGCCGCCACATCTGCCTCATGGGTTACTAAAACTATTGTCATCCCCTCCTCATTCAGACTTTGAAATATGGAAAGAATCTCCTTGGTGGTTTCTGAATCTAAGGCTCCTGTGGGCTCGTCTGCTAGCAGCAGTAACGGCTGATTTACAATAGCCCGGGCAATGGCCACTCTTTGTTGTTGTCCCCCCGACAGTTGATTGGGCTTGTAGTCTAGCCTATTTCCCAATCCCATTTTCCTTAGTGCCTCTATTGCCCTGGAGCGTCGTTCTTTCTCCGGAACACCGCCGTAAATCATGGGTAACATGACATTTTCCAACGCAGTCAACTGTGGCAAAAGGTAGAATTGTTGGAAAACAAAGCCTATAGAGCGGTTGCGCAGTTCTGCCAATTGTCGGGGGGAAAGACTTGCTACATTTTGTCCATTGAAAAAATAGTTCCCGGTGGTGGGCCTATCCAGGCAGCCAATTATGTTCATCATAGTAGATTTCCCCGACCCCGACGCCCCCATTATTGCACAGTACTCTCCCTTTTCAATTTTTAGGCTCACCCCCCCCAGAGCATGAACCTGATTCTCCCCCTCCCCATATATTTTGTAAACACTGTCCAACCGGATTAGTGGTTTTTCAGTCTGACTTTCTTTCCTCCACTGCATTCCCTATACACTAAAATTTCCTTTTGTTTATTTATCTCAAATACTACCCCGCCCCCAGGGCGAATGACCACCCTCCCCCCTGGTACTCTCTCCACCTGTAGCTCTTCCGACCATTGTGACAAACAAAGCCTACTATTGTCAAGGTTGGAGGGACAAAGGTTATTCTTTTGTCTAGCCAAAGCAATTAATAGGACTGCCGGGATGTAAACCTCCCACTTCCTTCTGGGGGTGGCCATGGCCAATAGGAATAAAGCCGCCGTGGTTATCCATCCCAGGTTGCCGGACATAATCGATAATGCCATGGGAAGGTTGAAAAAGGGAGGCAGAAAGGTTCCCTTTAGGGCCTTGGCCACAATATTTAGTAAAACTGCTGCCATGATTTCCCCTTGAAAACCTACTAGGGGGCGGAAAATAGTAAACCCACCGGTGACAAGTGCTGTGGCCAATATAGCAGCACTGTCTTTCTCTTCGATTCCTCTAGCAAGTAGTTTTTCCCTTAAGTTTGCCACTAGTTTCTCTCGTTCCGCCTCTGCCCAGCCTAGGACATAATTTTTCCCGGATTTTTCCAATAGCCATTTTTCTCTTTCAATAACTCCGGCCATTGTCTCCTTGTCTTCTTGGAAAAAGGGGCTCTCATATTCTAACTCCCTAACTAATAACGCCACCGTTTTCTCCAGTTGGTTTCCATAGTTATCTGCCAGTTGCTTATCTAGACTCCAACAGCTTTCTAAAAACGCCTTGTTGAGCAAGTGTGCTATTTCTTCTTCTGCTGTCGTCTTTTTCCCTATCTCTCTTAACTCTTGTTTGGAGGCATTTCCCTTCTCTCTTAATAGAAGATTTAAGCTTCCCCTCTCCTCTAAAGTCAATTTGGCAAAAGGAGCCCTAATAGCTTCAATTGTCTTAACCATACTTCCACTCCGTTTTTCCCTCAAGCCCTTATTCCATTGTAATATACTCTGTATTATTTAATCTCAGCTTTAAGAATTATTCAAAGTCCCTTCAAGGGAAAACTATCATTCGCTTGAGCACAGTTGTATTTCCCAAACTACATATGAGTTTTGTGTATCCATATGTAGGTTCCAGCATATCTGATGTTCCTTCCCTATATCCATCCCTCCTCTTGTCCCAAAAACCCAACTTAAGTTGTGCTTTTAGGAATTATTTGCCTCTCCTTGGACTAGTCACTTGTTTTGTAATCTAATATACGATATTTTTATCTCATAAATTTTAATTTGCATTCCACCGATCATTTTTGCTATAAAAACCCAACTGAGGTCCTAATTTAACAATTTTTAATGCTATATTTGTAGAAATAATTTATACTATGTTTTATAATAGAAAAGACAGCAAAAAATATTATAAATTATGGAAGTAACAAATAGGAACACAAGTTATTCAAAAGAAAAACAGGGGCTGGGTAAAGAGGACAACAGAGAAGAGTTCAGGGAGCTGGAAAGGGTATACAATGAACCATATTTGATATGGGAATACAATATACCTGGCCTGAAGGATGCAATGGACGTCCTTCTAACTAGTCTGGTTCAAATAACGGACAAAAATGAGGCACAACTTTGTCGTCAGAGGATAGAGTATGAGTATATACACAAGGGGTTGTATTCCTATTTCATTCAGAAGACTAGAAAGTATAAAGAATGGGGATTTGAAAATTACGAGCAGTTCTGTAGAGAAATTCTAAAACATAGTTACGAGACCGAAAGAAAATTTCAAAAAGCGGCTGAGGTAGCCTTAATACTAGCAAGGGCAAAATTTGAACTTCTACCTGGCACAAAACAACAGGCACTTATCCTCTATAAGGCTAAACTTAGTCCTGAGCAATTGGTACAATTCTGGGGAGAATTGTTGGAACACACCAACGGACAATCCCCCACTACCAACCAGATAAGGGAAAAGTTAAATTATATGGGGTTGAACGGTGATTTTAATAACAATAAAATAGATAGAAGTATTTTGAGGCAATTTTACATGGAGGCAGAGAGACTTGGATTTTCAGATGTTAATGAATACCTTGAGAGACTACTCCATGTTTCCCAGGTATGTGGGCGAGAGCTTTTAGTTGAACCCCATGAAGCCGAGAGGGAAGGTAAAAATGAAAATATTGCCTCCGGGAAAGGCAAGACAGTGGACAATACCTCTGTGACGGAAGATTACCAGAGGGGTGCTAAAGCCGAGAACCCAGAAAACGAGAAAACACCTGATTGTTTGTCAAAAACAGGGATAAAAAACCAAATCCTGTTCAAAATAAGGGATTCACTGGCGGCACATATGTTCTTTAAAAATTGTTGCTCTATAACCAGGATAGACTCTGACACTGTCAGAATAAATTTGTGGACGGAAAACATAGACAAAGAACAAAATGAAGAACTAAGAAAGTCTAAGATCAATTTTTTGCTTAGTGCCTACGAGAGATACAAGGCCAAAATTGAGGAAGCAATAAATAAACTACTGGGGCGGGAAGTGGAAGTAGTTGCCCACATAGGACAAATATTGTGAGTGGGAATACAACCCAGAGGTGGAGAATATGAAATGCAGTCATTTTTTCATTCATTTGCCTCTCTACACCATTTTCCCGTGTGTTTCCCCCGTCGGGCTTTTAGCAGGAGGGTGGTGGACTGTTGTTGTCCCGATTAGAACCGCCATTATTGGACAAGAAACATCCCATAAAAACCCAACATAAGTTGTGTTTTTGACTGGAGGCGGTCAGGTAGAAATGGGCCACAAGGTTAGGTTAAAGATAACAGTTCTCAATT
This sequence comes from Geminocystis sp. M7585_C2015_104, assembly GCA_015295805.1. Classification (NCBI taxonomy): domain Bacteria; kingdom Bacillati; phylum Cyanobacteriota; class Cyanophyceae; order Chroococcales; family Geminocystaceae; genus Geminocystis; species Geminocystis sp. M7585_C2015_104. The sequence continues at coordinate 14,735 of DVEF01000024.1, forward strand.
GGTTGGGATTAGAGTGAATTTGTGTGTGTATCTGACAAACCCTAGTGAATTGTTTATCTCGCCATGCTTTTAAAAAGGGTGTGAACCGTGGTGGGATTCAGAGACAAAAATTAATGAAACAAAGTGTAGAACCTAGGAGGAAAACCCTTACTGCCAAAAGGCCAACCCAACAAACAGGAAAAAGTATTAGCAACCAGTGACAGAGAGGCTGTGATGGGTCAGTGAAGAAACATGAGCATAAACACTGGAAAAGAAAAATCATTCATAATGGTCTTGTAAGAACAGCAGTAACAGACTACTTGGGGTGAGGACAATAATAAGAGCCAGTGGGAAGAGGGGATTAGATTGGATTTTTTGTTATGCCATCCTGGGAGCAATGTTCCTCATCGTGTGGCTATGTGGATATGAGAGACACTACAAAAACCCAACTTATGTTGGACTTTTCCTAGTCCTACCACAGACCGAAAAGGGAAAAATAAGCCACAAATAGTGTCTAACATTAAAAACCGGACCAGCCGGGACAGGGCAGTGGTAAAAAAATCAACAGGGGGGCAGATATTACTGAGACAGAAAGAAAACAAAAGAAAATCTGGCTTAAATACTTTTGTAATAAAAAATAAACAGTATCGGCAATAAATATGCGGCTCGTACTTAGGTGGAGTAAGTCGGAAAATCTGGGGGGTAAAAGAGAATCCACACGGTTGCCGAAGAAACACATTGCGTTTTAATCTCAAAATGGCGTTTTCCGAATACATAAGGTTACTTAGAAAGAGGAAGGAGTGAAAAACATGCCAACAAAAGTAAAGATTAATGATATTGGACAGTTAGAAAAAAGTACCTGCAAGGGAGAAAAGTCAAGACTTAAAGGCATTACTTGTAAAACTAATAGACAGGATGGGTAGAGAGGGTACAATAAGTATACAAAATTACAAAAATATCAGAAACAACCATATAGCAATAGCTTAGTGATTGGAAGAAAAAAAAGACTTGAGGAACTTGGGGGGCAATGGTGGTACAAAACCCGGGCCATCTCAAGAAGATAAAGAAAAATCATACAATCCGCCTCAACAGAAAGATTACTGGAGAAATCATTTAGAACTCAAGGCTCTTATGGAGAAACAATAGACCTGAAATTGCAAAAAAGTCAAAGGGCATGGGTTTTTAGCAAATAGAATAAACAAGAACACAGACAGGCATAGGCTTAATGCTGTTGATTATTATAGCTACATGGAACCATGACCCTTACTGAAAAGGTCACCAGATATGTAAAGCTCTTAAAAGCATAAAGAAAACAAAGAAAGACAAAAAGACAATTTTAATTCCCACAGGAGAAAGAAGGCAAGGCGAAGATCTAAAGAGCTTGGTGTAGGGGGCAATAAAGGGCTCCATGTCTGTGAGTTTTGCAGGGTAGATAGGGAGGCCTTAAAGAAGGTTTATGGAGATGCTGTTATGATTTTGAGCTTTTGTGAACCCTTTGCTGAGAACTTCAATGGAGCTTTGGAGCTTTTTCCATGAGGTTATGTTTTATACTAAATAAAGGCCTTGTAGGGGACGCAACGGCCGTTATAGAGGGGGGCCGATACTGCCCCCTAACACCACCACTTAGTTATCGCCAGTGTTCACCCCTTTTTGTCTGGTAGTATTGCCTGTTCTCCTGCAACAACATGGACTCACTCTTGACAAAAGGACTGTTCTATGCATCACGTATTAGCCATTCTTATCTTATCTTTGTTAACGGTTTTAATTGACGCCGAGGCCCAAAATGAGTTATAAGAGTACCCACCGGTGCGAAGTGCACTTTTAATGTTGTACAGAGAAGCCAAGGTCTTAGTCAAAGGAGCTGCTAATCAAACACCTTATGGGAAGCGGGTGAGGGGAATCGAACCCCCCTCATTAGCTTGGAAGGCTAAGGTTTTACCACTAAACTACACCCGCGTCAAAAAAACATCTGTGTCATCCAGTGCCAATGTAGATTGTAACAAAAAAAAGAAAGTTTGACAAGAAAAGGGCGAAGGAGAGGATAATCCGCCCTTTAATTTAAACATGTACTAGCCTACAAACTCTCTACGAGGAGCAGAAACACCCTTAGGTTGTTCCCCTTTCAGATAGGCCAACATGGTGTCGGCGTCGGAGACTTCAAAGGGGTCAGTGGGGCAGTTGTCAGAGTAACCTGGTTCGACAAAGATTTTCTCAATCTTACCGTCATTGACTAGCATAGAATAACGCCAGGATCTGTAACCGAAGCCCAAGTTGGACTTGTCTACCAACATCCCCATTTTGCGGGTGAATTCACCATTGCCATCGGGCAACATTTTCACCTTACTAATGCCCAGTTGTTTGGCCCAGTTAAACATTACGAAGGCATCGTTGACAGAAAGGCAATAAATTTCGTCAATGCCTAGGGCCTTGAACTCGTCGTACAACTCCTCATAGCGGGGGAGGTGGTTAGAGGAACAGGTAGGGGTGAAGGCGCCGGGGAGGGAGAAAACTATTACTTTTTTCCCCCCAAAGATTTCCTGGGTGGTAACATCTTGCCAACGATAGGGATTAGGTCCCCCTATGGACTCATCTCTTACACGGGTTTTGAAAACTACATCTGGTACTCGTTCGATTACTCCCATTTTCGTTTCTCCTTTCTTTTTTTAATGCTTCTTTTTTAAGAATAACTCTTATTTGCGAATATGTCAATAGCGAAAATAATTTTATTTTTGCTACCTTAGAAATATAAGAGTGATGCTGCCTAATACTTTAAAATACAAAAAGTATACAGATGCCTGGATTGGAAAAAGAGGAGATAATAAGGGCCTTAAAGTCAAAAGGGTTGAGGGTGACACCCCAACGTTTTGCAGTATATGCCAATTTGTTGGGACGTAGAGATCATCCCACAGCAGAGCAAATTTTAAAAGAGCTGAATAAGGAGGTTCCTACTCTGTCTCAGGCAACAGTTTATCTTACCCTTCAGATCCTCTCCGAAGTAGGGCTAATAAGGGAGGTATTGTTGGAAGAGGGGGTGTGTCGTTATGATGCCAATGTGGAGCCCCACCACCACTTCGTATGTACCAATTGTGGGAGAATCATAGACATCCCCTGGAATTGTTTGGGCCCCATAAACCCTTCCCCTCTTCCCCCCGGTTTTAAGGTGGAGCGCTACGAAGTCACCCTGTATGGCAGGTGCAACCGGTGCAGTTCCGGGGGGGGGAGTCAGACGTAAGCCGGATTCTGTTCCTTCAACTCCTTTAGGGAGTCAAAGGGGCAGTCATCCATCTGGGGTGATTATTACTAATCACCTCTAGCGGTACACCCTCAGCGGGACTGGTAAAAGCCCAACCGTAGTCCCTTCGACCTTGCTCCCGGCCGGGGTTTACCGAGCCAGTACCTCACGGTACTGCTGGTGCGCTCTTACCGCACCTTTGCACCCTTACCTCCTTTAGAAGGAGGCGGTATGTTTCTGTGGCACTATCCTCACGCTCACGCGTACTGGGCGTTACCCAGCGGCCTGGGCTTTTGGGAGTCCGGACTTTCCTCAAACTAAACCCCCACTTTAACTTGTGAAGGTCCAGTTCGCGACTGCCTCGCTGGCTCCCCCCCAGGGACATTATAACATAATCTTCCCCAAAAAGACATGGTTGCCCGAGGCCATGGGGAAATTCCTCTATGATTCTCCTATTATTATTCTGATTTTTCAACTGTATAAATAACTGGCTTAAAAAGGCTTATTTTATGTTACAATAAACGTGGTAATACCAGAATTAATTCCTGTTCATGACAGCAGAAAAACTATTAGAATTAGCCAGAAAAAAAGGCATAAAAGATGTAGAGGTCTATCAGGTAGAATCCGTATCCCGGCCGATAGTTTTTTCGGCAAACCGGCTAAAACAGATGGAGAGCTCTCAGGTTTCAGGGATAGCATTGCGTTTATGGTATGAAGGGAAATCAGGGTTAGCGGTCGCCTACGGAGAGGCTCCTGGAGAGGAGTTAATTGATAAGGCTATATCTGTTGCCCAGTGTAAGGAGGAAGAGGAAGAGGTACTGTTAAACGAAAGGAATTGTCTAGTTTACAATAGTCTCCAAGAGGATTTACCCTTGGCAACAAAAGACGAACAGGTGATAAATCAGTGTCGTCAGGCCATAGAGAAAATATTGAATTACTACCCAGAGGCAATAGTAGGGATAGAGGCAGAATGGGAAAAGGAAACCACCACCCTAGTTAACTCCCGCGGCTTGTACTGTCAACAGACCGACTTGAGTTATAGTGTTTCCATGGGGGTAGAGTTGGTGCGGGACGAGAACTTTTTAGGGGTTTATGATGGGGAGTACGCCCGCCACCTGGTCAGTTTACAGGGGACTACTAACAGGATTTTAGAAAGACTATCGTGGGCAAAGGAAAACAAGTGGGGAATAAAAGGCATCCTGCCAGTACTGTTTACCCCCAATGGGGCAGTAACCTTATGGGAGACAGTAAGCTCGGCCCTCAATGGCAAACTGGTTCTTGAAAAGTCCTCCCCCTGGAGTGACCGTCTTGGAGAACAAGTATTGTCCTCTCTTATAACCCTAAGTCAAAAACCGGATTTCCAACCCTATGACTGCCCCTTTGATGATGAAGGTACACCCACACAACCACTAACCCTAATTGACAGGGGGGTGTTAAACTGTTTTTACACCGACAAGAAAACAGCTAAACTGCTAAAAATCAACAATACCGGCAACGGTTTTCGCCCCAGCCTGGCAAATTATCCCAGCCCCGATCTAGTAAACCTAGTAGTGGCTGCCGGGGACAAATCCTTTGAGGAACTGGCGGCCGGTATGGAGTATGGCATTGTTGTAGATCAGGTACTTGGGGGCGGGGCTGATATTTCTGGGGATTTTTCAGTGAATCTGGATTTGGGTTATCTAGTCAGAGAAGGGGAAATTGTGGCTAGACTGAAGGATACCATGTTGACGGGGAATGTGTATCAGTGTTTGCAGGAGGTTGTGGCTTTAGGCAATGATTCCAGATGGGTTGGGTCCTGTTATACCCCCTCTATACTAGTAGAAGGACTATCAGTGGTGTCAGAGAACAGATAAGGGTAGGACTATTTGAGTCGTCGTAGAATCTCTATGGGGAGGTTATCAGTGTCTGCAATAAAAGCCACCTCATAGACTTGATTCTCAATCATCTGCTGTTGTGGAGGCAAGAGAACTTTTAAAGGGGGGAAATGGGGATTTTCTTTGTTCAACTGAAGACATTTACCAGCTAAAATGTTCAACCAAGCCAATAAATCTATCCCCTTGTCGGTAATATCAAGGGAGAGATGATAGTATCCCACATAGTGTTCATCATGAAAGGGGTCTGGTGCGGGTTTGGGTTGTGGTATTTGTAACAATTCTAACCTACCACCCTCTCCCTCCAACCAACAGGCAAGGGTATAACCCGTAGTGAACTTTTCCCTCACCTCAAACCCCAATAACTGGTAAAAGCTGATAGCTTTCATTATGTCGGCAGTGCGTATGGAAAAATGATGTATTGACATAGTGACCACTACTCAAACAGACGAAAATAGGGATAACGGGGGGGAGTACCCTTTTCCTTCTCCAGGACAAAGTTGATAACCTCCCAGGCAGGATCGTCGGAGAATTTATCACTAAACTCTACTGGCAAACCGTATAACTTATACAACTTGGTTTCCTGATCTGTACCCCATCCCCCACTCTTTTCTAGATAAGAACTTATTAAGTCATAATACCTATGAGCAATTATTACTTTTGTAGCACGATAACCTTCAGTATAAAGACGATCTAGAGCCTCATGAATTTCAAAGCGAATACCATCGGGATGAGTATGTTGACGATACCACTTGCCATCCCAGAGTCGCCAACGTCTGCCGGATTGGAGGTGGATGAGGGTTTCGGTTTCTGGATCGGCCTCAAAGGCGCCATGACGGGGGCATAGATAGCAATCGGTGAGGGTGATGGCATCTATAAGTTGACGGCAGTGGGGGCATTTAATTTGCGGTCCGAAGATGGGATACTGTAGATTCAGTTCTGTCATGACGGTGAAACTGTTAGCAGTCTCCTTGTGTTGTCTTAATTCTTTAATTATAGTGCTGCTTTCCAGAACAAAAGCGAGTAGACAAAAATGAATGAAACAGGCATACAATGAGAATTCTAGAACGACACCGACACCAGTCGACCCTTGTCCAACATTATAATTTCATCCGCCCAGCCATAGGCAAAATCCAAATCGTGGGTAGCCACTACTATAGTTGTCCCTTCCCGGTGTATTTTGTACAGTTGAGTTTTCAATTCTGCCCTTTGCACATAGTCTAAATAGGCCATAGGCTCATCTAAAAGCAACAATTTGGGTTTTAATATCATAACATCGGCGAGAGCAAGTCTTTTCTTTTCTCCCAGACTGAGATAATTAACCGGCTGGTGAGCAATTTCTCTCAACTGGAAAGTATCTAAAGCCTCCTCTACCCTTCTGGCTACCTCCGTGGGAGGCAAACCCAAATTACACAAGCCATAGGACAAATCTTCTACCACCGTAGTAGCCACTAATTGTTGTTCGGGATTTTGAAAAACCAGCCCCACATTTTGTCGCCATTGCCTTAAACAGGGGCCAGTATAATCCAACTGTTTGCCACGCCAACGGATAACACCTTTTTGTGGACGATACAACCCATTAGCCAGTCGTAGGAGGGTAGTTTTGCCACAGCCATTTCTACCTATCAGGGCATAACGTTTTCCTTGTTGTATGGCTAGGGATATGTTTTCCACTGCCGGTTTATGGCTACAAGGATAACTAAAACTCACTTTCTCGAATTCCATTAAACTCATCGGCTGTAGTGCATCACCGTGGTAACCAGTAATAGGGTATAGCCAGCCAAGGCCTCGAAAAGATAGCGTTTTTGGGGATGATAGCCTCTCTCACTCCATACTGTTAATTTTCCATTGTAGCCCCTGGAAATCAAACCCAATGAGATTTCCTTGTACTCTTCAATAGTACGATGCAATAGTTGACTGACTACTAGACTTAGACTGTATAATCCTCTTTTGCAGTTAATATATCCTAGACGGGCTCTTTGGGCTGTCAGCATTTCTGTGGTTATTTCTGCCAAAATGAATATAAAGCGATAGGTCAGGAATAACAACTCAGTGATAAGTGGGGGGCAACCCCACTTTCTCATCACCGTTACCAGTTGGGCAAAGGGCACTGTCAGGAGCACGAAATACATGGTGCTGGTTATTGTCACACTCCTCACTATAGCTTGTAGTGCTTGATATAGTCCCTGTAGAGTAACATAGAGAAAAAAATGCCCCGCCCCAACTCCCAGCAGGACGTCTTTAGTGGCAGCTGCCTGGGGAAGGTGGCCCATATTGAATACTAACGCCAGACTACTGGTGAGGCCAAAAAACAAAGGCACAGTCAAAAGTTGGGCGTATAATTGCCAGGGAATACCGGCATAAACCACAATCCAAACTGCCAGCCAGAGGGTAATTACCATTTGCAGGTGTAGGGGAGCAATATATCCCAGTGAAAACAGCATGAAGGCAAAAACCAGTTTTTGGTGGGGGGGATAGTCTCTAAGTCTGTTAATATAAGCCAGGGCATCGATTCGGTGGTGCATTTAGCGCTTCTTGCCTCTGTAGTATCCTAACACATAGCCAATAGTACCCGCCCCTATGCCAGCCTGGAGGGCAAACAAAAAACTTTCTATTTCCCCACTGGCAGGTTTAAACAAATTTTCCGCCCAAGGTCTATAAGAGGGGTTTATGGCTGTTACCGCCTCTTCTGCCTGACTGTCTGCGCCTTCGAATTCCCCCTTGACAAAGACTAGGGGAAAAAGGGCAAGACATAGTACCACCCCCATTAACAGCCAGTTTTCCAACCCACTTACACCCTTATTATTCCCGCTCATGTGCCAGTCTCCCCACTTTCTGATAAACCCTTTTGTGATAAAGGTTTCAGTCGCTCCAAGTCTTCAGCGGCGTAGGCATTTATCCAATTCCAGACCATTACTGTCAACAACCCCTCACTTATTGATAGAGGTATCTGGGTTAGGGCGAAAATGCCTGCAAATTTCATAAAGGATAAGACTATTCCCCCCTGAGCCGCTGGAAAAGCTATAGCAAGTTGCACAGATGTTACGAGGTAAGCGAATAGACTTCCCAAGGCCACTGCCAAAAAAATAGCCAGTTTTTCCCTGCCAGTTTTCTTAAGAATTATATAAATTACATAAGTACTCCAATTTCCCGCAATGGCCATGGCAAAGGCATTGGCGCCCAGAGTGGTCAAGCCCCCGTGGGCTAGCAACAGAGCCTGGAAAACAAGGACTAAAAAGCCTATAATGGACATAACAGAGGGGCCAAAGAGGATGGTCCCCAGTCCTATGCCCGTGGGGTGAGAACAACTGCCGGTAACCGAGGGGATTTTCAGCGCTGACAACAAAAAACCAAAGGCCGCTGCCAATGCCAATAGCAATTTCAATTCTGGTTGTTCTTTCGTAATTTTGTGTAGTGCCCTATAACCCAACACCAGAAAGGGAATGGTCAACACCCACCAAAGGGCGGCCCATTGGAATGGCAAAAACCCCTCACTGATGTGCATGGCGTAGCTGGCAGATGGAGACAAAAGAAGGGAGAAAAAAACCAAAACCGCACCCCCCAGCGGCAGTGCTCTCCTATAATATTTTACTGACATACCGTACCTCTAAGTACCTGGTGCTTTGCCCCTTGATTTCCAGGGCGGTGAAGGACGTTGGCCACCATGCTACCTAATGGGAATGTTGCTGTCAATCCCCCCAGGGTGCATAACGCTGCAACCGTGCATTTCCAGAATTCTCTACTTTAACCCCCTATGGAGAGAACCATTAGAGCAATTTATCGCATCCTAGACGCCAATTTAAATCGAGCCAGGGAAGGTTTGAGAATAATAGAAGAGTGGTGTCGTTTTGGCCTCAACAATGAGCAACTCACGGCACAGTGCAAGGACATGCGTCAGACACTGGCTTTCTGGCATTCTGACAGCATCCGGGCATTCCGAGATACCCAAAATGACGTCGGTACTAACATCACCCATCCCCAGGAAAGGACAAGGGAAGACATATCTAGTCTATTGCGGGCAAACTTCTGTCGAGTCCAAGAGGCCTTGAGGGTGTTGGAAGAGTATGGCAAACTGGTGGACACTGGCCTAGCCCAGGCGATGAAGGATTTACGCTATCAGGTATATGTACTTGAAAGCAAACTTATGAGTCAAAACCGCAAGCAGTTGTTAAGACAGTGCCCCCTCTATCTGGTAACCTCTCCTGTGGACAACCTCTATGAAGTGGTAGAGGCTGCCTTGCAGGGGGGACTAAAACTAGTCCAGTATCGCAGCAAAAACGAAGACGACTACACCCGCTGGCAACAGGCCAGTAGACTAAGGAAACTCTGTAATGATTATAACGCCCTCTTTCTGGTCAACGACAGGGTAGACATTGCCCTTGCAGTGGATGCCGATGGGGTACATCTAGGACAAATGGACTTACCTGTGGCTGTGGCCCGCCAATTGTTAGGCAATGAGAGGATTATTGGCAAATCCACCACCAATCCCCAGGAGATGGAAAAAGCCATTGCCGAGGGCGTTGACTACATCGGTGTAGGACCTGTATATGCCACCCCCACCAAGCCGGAGAAAAAACCCGCCGGTTTGTCCTATGTGCGCTATGCCAAGGAAAATGCCACTGTTCCCTGGTTTGCCATTGGCGGCATCGATGTAGACAATATTCAGGAGGTGGTTGCAGCCGGGGCTTCTCAGGTGGCAGTGGTTAGGGCTATTATGAACGCCACTGATCCCAAAAAGGCTACCCAGCAGCTTCTTAACCAACTCCTCTCCCTAGACAAACCCGTATAAATAGGTTATAATGGCAAAAGGTGCCTATATAACACAACGCCGCCGAAGAAAGCAGGGGCGCAAGCTTAATAATCCTGCTGAGGTTGGTGCTAGGGGCTGGTCTTTCCTATAATTGCGGGCAGCCAGAAAAAATAGTTCATTCAAGAACTGCTAGACATCAACCATAATCCTCTTCGGCCTGGCGGGTAGCAAGGCTTTTTTTATTGCTGATACGGGGGGCAATGGGAAAAGAAACAATAAACTCCTTAGGAGGTGAGGAAAATACCTAAATCCCTTGAGACCAAAAAACAAGAAGTGGCCCAGTTAAAGGAGCTACTGGCAAAATCCCACCTGACGCTGGTGATAGACTATCAAGGGCTAACCGTTGCGGAAATCACTGACTTGCGGAAACGTCTTCGGGAAGGGGGCTCCATCTGTAAAGTAGCCAAAAATACCCTAATGGGCAAGGCCATCCAGGATGTCCCTCAATGGCAGCCCCTTAGTCAGTTTCTACAGGGCACCTCAGCATTCATCTTCGCCGATGAAGAGAACATAGGCAATGCCGTAAAGGCCTATCAAGCCTTCCAAAAAGACAGCAAGAAAACCACAGTCAAGGGTGGGGTAATGGAGGGTCAAGTCCTCACGGAGGAGCAAATTAAGGCCCTGGCTGACTTGCCCACCAAAGAACAACTTATCGCCCAAATTGCCGGCGCCATCAATGCCATTACTGCCAGAATCGCTAGAGGCATTAATGAAGTACCTGCCTCTCTGGCAAGGGCTATCAATGCCGTCAAAGCCAAACAAGAAGAGGCCGCTTAACTTTCTATTCTTGTAGTTTTTGTGTAGGAGAGACAACTATGTCCGAGAAGGTAGCAAATATTATCGAACAGTTAAAAACCCTTACCCTGTTGGAGGCTTCCGAACTAGTAAAACAGATTGAAGAAGTATTTGGGGTAAGCGCTGCCGCGCCCGTAGGTGGCATGGTAATGATGGCCCCAGGTGCTGCCCCAGGTGCTGCAGCTGAACAGGTTGAAGAGAAAACCGAATTTGACGTTATTCTCGAAAGCTTTGGGGATCAGAAGATGAACGTACTAAAGGCAGTACGGGCTATCACTGGTTTAGGCCTGAAAGAAGCCAAGGAATTGGTAGAATCGGCACCCAAGCCTGTAAAACAGGGCGTCAGCAAGGAAGAAGCCGAAAACATCAAAAAGCAACTAGAAGAAGCCGGCGCCAAAGTTTCCATCAAGTAAAAACACCAATGTCTGCGGGGGTATTTAAGATGCCCCCCGTCTGGAGAAAAAATAATACAAACGAGTTACTAGAGTTTTCTTATACAAAAAACCTGCCTGGGGGAATTGTGTGGAAGAGGAATATGTGATGGACTTTTA
>DVEF01000025.1 GCA_015295805.1 Geminocystis sp. M7585_C2015_104
ACTCCAATCCAGAATTGTATGTATCTGAAGAGGAAAAAAATTTCTACCAAAGTCTCAATCCCTCATACCCCACTCCCCAATCCCTAACCCCTAACCCCAGGGGGATGTTGTTGTCTCCAAAAGGCAGTCTAGCCATCGAAATCCATCATCCTCAATTCCCTACAGGCTTATTCACCTACAGCCTAACTCAAAGTCTTTGGCAAATCTACCCAGACAATCGCTATTTTGACTTAAAACCGATTCTGACGGCCAAAATTAGTTCCTATACTGGTAAACGGGAGAATATTGAATTATTGCCAGTTAACAAACTATCTTCCCCTCCCTACAATTTACCCCTAGATGCCTCCCATAGAGGTGACGCTGTGGTAATCAGTGTTAATCCCCCAGTGGTGGAGTTAGAGTTGGTGGGTTTGCCACTTTTGGTGTTATACAATTACCAATTAAGCTCTCGTTTTTACGTCTATGGGGATGTAGATTATCCGGTGGCAGAAATTCAAATCACATCCCTTTTGGCAAACAAAGCCAAAGGAATAGTTATAAAGGGTGACATCAATGCCATCCAGCCAGGATTAGTTTGTAGGGAGTCTGTTAGAGTCATTAGTGGCAACATCAAGTTGCATGTAGCCTTAGATGACAGTTTAGAAAAAATTGAAAAGGTTGACGCCACTGGCACTCTGAGTATAATCGAAGGACTAGAAATAACTAATTTGGGGGATAGCCTAGTAGACTGTATTCTGGGCAAATTTAGAGACGAAAAAAACACCATTAGTGGTTACGCCATATATTCTCCTGTGGGGGCATTATATGCCAACACCACCCCCCCCTTCCAGGAGGCAGTAGCCTCTGCCGTCAAACGTCTAATCTCCCCCTTAAGAGTTAGTCTGACTAGCAAACTGTTGCATCTAACAGAGAATCAGTTTTCCTCATCCCTCCCCCTCAACGTTTTCCTCAAGACGACTAATAATAATGATAAATCATCCATCACCTATTGCCAGTACACTGCCGGGAGTAAACTGTCGAGTAAACCCCTCTTCAAAACCACAGCCGACAATGTTTTAATTGCCATACCCCTGTCAGGGGAGATTGCCATCACCATCTCCAATGAGGCAGACTACCCCCTTTACTTTCTCCTTCTTGCCATCACCCCTTCCAGGAAAACAATCCTATACCACTGTCAAAGCAACCCCATTCAACCCCTAAGCCGTTTGACAATACCACAAACCCCCGGTCTTTTAAAATGGATAATAGATGGGGCCACAGGCATAGGGGAATTGTTTTTGGTATGCAGTAGGTTTCCCTTTAACAACACCCTGCAACAACTACAACAAACCAGCGACATTAAACCACAACCTGAGCAAATTTATGTATTAGAGCGTCCAGACAAAATAGCCCATCATATTGTAAAGGATTTAGCCAAAATCAGTCAAGGGGCGGGCAAATTAAATAACAACCCCGGCGATTCCTACTGGTTGGAGCTAAGCCAATGGGCCACTTTTAGACTAGTTTACACAACAGTGCCGTGATTGATGGTTGGCAACAGTAGGATTAGAAAATTCAATGGGAATCATTTGCCCTTGTTAAGCCTCAAGGAAAGTCAACAGGGGTTAAAATAGCAAGAACGATCACTGGTGTGTAAACGGGAGAAAAACCGGTTGGTAAAATGAATTCAGGAATTGATCTACAAGGAAGTTTTATTACCACCCTCAGCCAATGGGGATTATCTAGGGAAGTAGCCAAAATCCTATGGATGCCCCTACCCCTAATCCTAATGATAATAGGTGCCACCGTGGGGGTACTAGTAACCGTGTGGCTAGAAAGGAAAATCTCTGCTGCCGCACAACAGAGGATTGGCCCCGAATACGCTGGCCCTCTTGGTATACTACAACCTGTAGCGGACGGGATAAAACTAATATTCAAGGAAGACGTAGTGCCCGCCAAAGCCGATAGTTTCTTGTTTACTCTCGGCCCAGTAGTAGTTGTAATACCGGTGTTCTTGTCTTATTTGATCATACCATTTGGGCAGAATCTAGTGATAACAGATTTGAATGTGGGGATATTTCTATGGATTTCCCTTTCTAGTATAGCCCCCATTGGTTTATTGATGTCCGGATACGCTTCCAACAATAAGTATTCCCTATTAGGGGGATTAAGGGCAGCAGCACAATCCATCAGTTATGAAATACCGCTAGCCCTTGCCGTGTTGGCGGTTGCTATGATGTCTAATAGTCTTAGCACCATTGACATAGTGGAACAACAGTCCGGTTATGGTATACTCGGGTGGAACATCTGGCGACAACCGGTAGGCTTTTTAATATTCTGGATTGCCGCCTTGGCGGAGTGTGAGCGTTTGCCTTTTGACTTACCAGAGGCAGAAGAGGAATTAGTTGCAGGTTATCAGACAGAATATGCTGGCATGAAATTCGGCCTATTCTATGTAGGCTCTTATGTTAACCTCGTCTTATCATCTCTCATCTTTTCTGTATTGTACCTAGGCGGTTGGGAATTTCCCATACCCCTTTCCAGTTTAGCCAGCTGGTTAGGTGTCAGTGAGGATACTCCCTGGCTACAAGTCATCACCGCCTCTCTCGGCATCACCATGATGATTTTGAAAGCCTACTTTCTTGTCTTCACTGCCATTCTACTCCGTTGGACTGTCCCTAGGGTTAGAATAGACCAATTGCTAGACTTAGGCTGGAAATTCCTCCTCCCCGTCTCCTTGGTTAATCTTCTACTTACCGCCGCTTTAAAACTCGCCTTCCCCTTCGCCTTTGGCGGTTAATAGGAGGGTTTTGTATACAATATAAACCCCAACTGGGTAGGGACTACTCCTACCCAACCCCTTTACATTTCTTAACTTACTTGCCAAAAGGGCAGAGAGTTATGCTAGGACAAGACAAGAGGATGGACGGCGGGATACGCGGGGGGTTTGCCTTTCCCCTTTTTTATTAAGAAGAAATTTCAATAATTTTGAAGATGACAAAATGGCAAGTACCGTTGTTTTGGCTATATACTGGGCTAGACAGTTTTTTATGGAGCTGTTTAAGTAGGATTAGTAATTGTATCTACAAAAGGGGACTAAATTTTACCCTGGGCATGTGTTTTAGTGGGACAAAGAGGGACTAGGATTTAATAGGAAATAATCTCAACAAAATTTTTGGGAGGAACAACGCCTGCAGTATATATTGCCAACACTCCCCACGGGCGGCGGGAGGGTGGAATAAATTAAGAAACATCCACCCCCACCCAAACAGGCCCCACACTTTTATATGCCCCCTATATGTTAGCCCCTATCCCCTTCGACAAGAGGGAAGAAAGGAAGTTAAGAAGAGAGTAAATTTCAGATTCAAGGGTAAAATAGTGGACACAGGCGCGAATACAAGGGGGGTAAGAGAGAGTGCGAAGGAGAAAGCCGTTGCTTTCAAGGATTTGAACTATTTGTTTGGGATTGCCAGCGGGGAGATAAAAGGAGACTAAGCCGGAAAGAGGGGGGGTAGAGGGGTGGAGACAGCGAATACCGTTTATCTGTTGTAGTTTTGTCCAAAGAAGGTGGCTCAACTGTAAAATTCTCTCATATCGTTGCTCGACGGTGCCCCAGGATTGGTGGAGTTGGATAGCAGTTTTTAAGCCGAGAAAAAGAGGATAAGGGGAAGTGGCAACCTCATAACGGCTAGCAGACTCGAGAAAAGAAAGATGGGAGTTGGAGAAGTCTAAACCCCGCCAACCAATAAAAGTGGGTGCGATGAAGGGAATCAATTCTTGTCGAATATAGAGAAAACCAACCCCAGAAGGGCCACACAACCACTTATGCCCCGTGCCGGCGTAGAAATCAACTCCCTCCTCTGCCAACGAAAGGGGGATACTCCCAGCGGACTGTGCCCCATCGGCTAAAACATAAATAGGCTTGCGGCTATGGGGATACTGGTGACAAAGATTGACTATATCTCTGAGAGGCAACAAATGCCCGGTATTCCAAAGGATGTGACTTATAACTAGCAGACGGGTTTGAGGGGTAAGATAGGCAGAAATTGTTTCCAGAGGATTGTCTTGATGGAAGAGGGCTTTTAAAAGAGGTATAGTAGTGACTTTGACCCGAAAACGGCGACCAATTTCCTTTACAATGGCTACTATTCCCGGATGTTCGGCATCTGTGAGCAAAATCTCATCCCCTTCCTGCCAGTCTATCCCCCACAATACAATATTACAACCCTCGGTTACATTCTCCGTCAGGGCAACAGAATCCACCGACACTCCCAATTCAGAGGCAATAACCTTTTTGGTTTCATATATAGTCTCCTCCACCCACTTATTTCCCTTGATACTAAATGGGCCTATCTCTGCAATATAATTGTATGCAGAAGTTATAGAGGCAAGGGCCGCCTGGGGGAGAACACCCTGTCCGCCGTAGTTAAAATAGAACTTATTTTGTAAACCGGGGAATTGTTGTCGGTATGATGTCAAGTCTAACATAAGTGCCTATGTCCCCTCCCTAATACTATTCCACTGATTGGCGGCATCATTAATGGCTTGTTGGACAGTTTTTTGGTTTAGCATTGCCTGTTGAAGATTTTCGTATATAATCCTCTTCAGCTGTGCTAGGTTTTTGATGGGGGGAATTAGTACTTCAGCAGTTTCCAACTGTTGGGCACTAATTTTTCTAGCTTTTAGCAGCAGGTTGTCAGCATTATCACTTTTAGTCATTTCCGCCTCCAGATTTTTGATATACTGGCTAAGGGCTTGACGATGGGAAGGCAAAACGTTAGCCAGTTGACTGAATCGCAACTGGTTATCGCCGTTAGTGACAAAGAGGGCATATTGTAAAGCCGCCGAGGGATTTTTACTATCTTTAGGAATCACCAGATTCATTACTGCTACGTTGCGTTTACCTGTATCCCCTGTAATTTGGGGGGCAACATCAGACTGCTGATATATACTAGGGGCATTGTTAGCAATAATTTTCAAAAATTCAGCACCCGTGCCCAACAAAGCCAACTCGCCAGCTTGGTATAATTCTACGGCATGACGGTGTCCCTGGGTCAACACCTCTGGTGGTAGTAATCCCCTGTTATACAAATCTACCCAATAGCGAAAAACAGCCAATCCTTCTGGGGTATTAAACGCCGCTTTTCCCTCCTCATCCACCAATTTCACCCCCATTTGTATGAAGGATTGTAACACTTCATTGGAATCATTAGGCACAAAGGGTACAAAAAAAGCGTATTTGCCAGTCTTCTCCTTCACTTTTGCCGCCACGGTAGCCAACTGGGCAAAGGTTTGGGGTGGTTGTGATATGCCTGCTTTCTTCAGCAATTCTTTATTGTAAACCGTAATTGTAGTGGTTAAATACCAGGGTATTCCAAACACAATTTTTTCACAGTCAGGAGAACAAATTTTAATACTATTGGCCTCCCAAATTTTCTCCAAATATTGCTGCTTATATTGAGGAGACACCTCTTTGTCCAAATCCAACCATGCCTTCCTACTTGCGAGCGAAGCGGCAAAATCGGGGTTTAAATTCGCCACATCTGGGGCATTTTTACTGGATACCGCGGTCAAAATTTTGCTCTCCATGGCATTCCAAGGCACATCTACCCACTTCACTTTATAGGGGGCGTTTTTCTGTTCAAATTCTTGATTTAACTCTCTAAAATAGTCATTAAATTGGGGTTGTAGTTGCATTGTCCAGAATTCTATTTCCGCGTTACCCGGATTACCCCCCTGACAACCCACTAGCAGAGACACACAAAACCCCAACAGAAAGCAAAAGACAGACAGTAAAGATAAACCTCTTCTTGACATAACCTCTACAAAACAAAGGAATAAAGTGATACTACCAGATTATTGACTCGGAAATCTCGGGATGACAGACGAATCCGGCTATGGGAAAGTTTATGGCAATTTGTTAATTTCTCTTGGCAGTTTCCATAAGACAAAATACTATTAAAAAAAAGGATTTTTCTTTAGAACAAAAAAAAAGTTATTATTAGCGGGTTCATGGGGTAAAATAGTATCAGCTTTATAAAGTAAACGTATAAAATACGTAAAAACCCGGCGGAGGGAGGAAAATGTTAGGTTTTTTAGACAACCTGCTAGGTGGCAACAGGAAAGGGGTGGGGATTGAAATTGCCCCAGATAGAGTCTCTCTTGCCCAGTTGAGCAAAAAAGGACAACAATACAAGTTACTAAAATACCACAGTCTGGAAGTACCAGAAGAGATTTTCGAAGATGGGCAGATTGTAAATACCACCGCCTTGTCAGAGGTGATAGAAGAGTTGGTGAAGGAGGCAAGAGTAAAGCCAAAACAAATAGCCACGGCGGTGCCCATGAAGGATGTAATAATGAGAATAATCCCAATGCCAGCAGAATTGAATGATCAAGAATTAAGAGATGCAGTATTAAACCACGAAGCCCCACTATATTTGCCTTATCCCCGGGAAGAAGTAGACATTGACTATCAAAAACTGGGCTATTTTGTGGATGAAGACGGGATAGAAAAAGTACAGGTATTATTGGTTGCTACTAGGAAAGAAATTACGGATTTATACTTAGAGAGTTTCCAGCAGGCTGGTTTAACGGTAACAGTACTGGAAACCAATAGTTTCGCCCTCATGAGGCTTCTGAGGGAACAATTAAAACAGTTTGCGGCGGGGGAAGCAGTGGTACTAGTGGATATAGAATTCGACAGCACCGACATTGCCATCATATCCGAAGGAATACCCCAATTTACCCGCACTATCCCAATAGGAGTATATCAGATGCAAACCGCCCTAGCCCAGGCCATGAATTTGCCCGCGTCCAGAAATACAGAGTTGCTACAAGAAATCACTATCCCCAACAATCCAGAACAGGGGACGAGTATAAGTACTACAAGTAGTCAGACTTGGATCAACCCAGGCATGGACTCCCTCTTGAGGGTTTTAAACGAACTGGTGGACGAACTGAGACGCTCCATCAACTTCTACCTGAACCAGAGCAGTAACATTGAGGTAGTACAGATGTTACTGGCGGGGCAGGGGGCAGGTATAGCCCAAATTGATGAATTCTTCACCAGAAGGCTGAACATTCCAACAATACAGGTGGATCCGGTTTCAGCCATATCTGTTACCCTAAAACAAGAATTGTCACCCATGGAAAGGGCAGGATTGGGCACAGTACTAGGTTTAGGAATGAGGATGAGTTGACCATGTACAGTATTGACATAAACTTTCTAAGAGATCGCAAAGCGGAAACCATCACCACCACTGCCTTCAAGAAGAAGTCGGACACCACTATTAAGGAGCAACTCCCCATTTTAATAGGCGGTGGGGTGGGTTTAGCTTGTATTGCCCTGACAGGGGGAATTATACTTATCCTGGAACAACAAAAAACTGCCACTAAGAATGTTATTGACCAACTGGATGCGGAAATCCAAAAACTAACAGGACAAAGTCAAGAGGTAAAACAGATAGAAACAGAAATCGAGAGTGTTAATCGCGAAATTGGCACTTTAGTCAGTGTCTTTAATAATATAAAACCCTGGTCGGCAATATTGGATGAGATTTCCACCCTAACCCCTCCGGGAATCCAACTCAACTCTATAAGTCAAACGGAGGGGAAAAAACTCACTATTAACGGCAACGCCCTTAGTTATGAGCAAGTCAATGATTTCCTTCTGACTCTGAAAAACTCCCCTTTTCTCAATCCGGAAAATACAAAACTGACCACCAGCAGTCTGGGCAACAGTCCCAATGCCGCTAGTGAGGCAAGTCAGGCCACTGACCAGCAACAACAAGTAGTATTGTTTACCATAACCACAGAGATTGCGGACAGGCCCGCCTCACAATTGCTGGCCTTCCTAGAAAGAAGGGGCGCCATCGGCCTAGTGTCCAGAATCAGCGCCTTGCAGAGAAGTGGTATATTACAAAAAGCTACATTTGTAGAACAAAGTAAGGAAGAAAATAAGGAGAAAGGAGAGAAAAAATGACCACATCCTTTACCAGGACAGAGTTTGAGCCCGAGCAGGAGGGTTTTGAGACGGGGCCAGAGTATCCCAAAGCTTTTGGGATTACTTTCACCCCCAAAGTAACAGGCATAACCCTAGGAGTCGGGGGATTCCTGTTGGCCGCCTATTTTTTTTTAAACCAGGCAATACCCCGGTGGGGTGAGTTATCACAGTTAAACCAACAAAAACAAGAAAAAGGGGAACAACTAAAGCGACTAAATACGGGAGAAATGGAGCAGATAATTGCCCGCAAGAGAGCCGAATTGGAGCAGGTGAAGGCCTTAAAAGAAGATTTATTCAAGTTCTTCACCGAGGCTAAGTAAATAGATACCCTGTTGTTGGATGTGAGCGCCCTTGCCAGACGCTCACAAGTCCAATTAAATAGCTACGTGCCAGCCGGGGAGAAGGCCAAAATCACCGACAACAGCCTGGGAGATGCCGCAGCCAACAACATAGCAGCCCAAACTTTTAATCTGGACACTGAGGGCACCTTCACCCAACTGCAGTCCTTTCTTCGGGATTTGGAGCGACTACAGCCACTGTTGGTGGTGGAAAACTTCAATGTCAGTGTCTCCCAGCTGCCTAAACTGAAAACCACTATGGCCCTAAAAGCTATTTTCCCAGACTTGCAACCCCCTGCCACGGAAAATCAGCAACAACAGGGGCAACAACAGCAACAACAACAGGGGCAACAGCCCC
>DVEF01000026.1 GCA_015295805.1 Geminocystis sp. M7585_C2015_104
AATTACCTGACCACCCTTGGCCAACCCCCAGAGGAGGATCATGCCATGTTGGCAGAATTGGGGTTAGAAGGGGGGGAGGCGCCCGTTAATATTCGCTAGGCTAACTGTCATACACATTCCCCCCAACTGTCACAAAAAAGCCACAAAAAAGCGGGGTATAAATCCCCGCCTACTTGTATTACTAAATGGCTAACTAGGCAACAGTAGCCAATTTCACATCACTGCTGTCTAGCAGCCGTTGTAATTCCTCCCCGTCTACGGTTTCTTTTTCCACGAGCATCTGTGCCAATTTGTCCAGAATCTCACGGTTTTCCATGAGAATTTGTTTTGCCCTCTGATAGGCCTTGTCTACCATTTTCTTCACTTCCTCGTCTATGGCGGCGGCTGTAGCATCTGAGTAGTCGCGGTCAGAGGCGATTTCCCGGCCCAAAAAGATACTACCGTTTTGACGACCCAGGGCTACAGGTCCTAGACGATCGCTCATCCCGAAACGGGTGACCATTTGTCGGGCTACTCTGGTAACCTGTTGTAGGTCATTGGAGGCACCAGTGGTAATTTCCTCCTCGCCAAAGACGATTTCTTCCGCTGCACGGCCGCCGAGGGCAACTGTCATCTGGTTTTCCAGATAGGCGCGGGAGTACAAGCCGGATTCCATGCGCTCTTCACTGGGGGTGAACCAGGTGAGACCGCCGGCACGACCACGGGGGATTATACTAATTTTCTGAATGGGGTCATAGTCGGGTAGTAGTGCACCCACCAGGGCATGGCCAGCCTCGTGATAGGCTACCAATTCTTTGCGTTTCTGGCTCATTACCCGATTTTTCTTCTCTGGCCCGGCCAAAACCCGCTCAATAGCGTCGTTAATCTCATTCATGGTAATTTCTGTCAGGTTGCGACGGGCGGCTAGTATGGCCGCCTCGTTGAGTAGGTTGGCCAAATCAGCACCGGTGAAGCCAGGGGTGCGACGGGCAATTTTTTCAAGATCCACATCGCTGGCTAGACTCTTACCACGGGCGTGGACTTTGAGAATCTCACAACGCCCTGCATAGTCGGGACGGTCCACTACTATCTGACGGTCGAAACGTCCTGGACGCAACAGGGCTGGGTCTAATACATCCGGGCGGTTGGTGGCGGCTATTACGATTACACCAGTGTTACCCTCAAAGCCATCCATTTCTGTAAGGAGTTGGTTAAGGGTTTGTTCTCTTTCATCATTGCCACCACCTAAACCAGCCCCTCTTTGTCTGCCCACGGCGTCAATCTCGTCGATGAAGACGATACAGGGGGCATTTTGCTTGGCCTGTTCAAACAGATCACGAACTCTGGAGGCCCCTACCCCCACAAACATTTCCACAAACTCCGAACCGGAGATGCTGAAGAAGGGTACACCGGCCTCCCCCGCCACGGCTTTAGCAAGGAGGGTTTTGCCAGTTCCCGGTGGCCCTACCAATAGTACTCCCTTGGGAATTTTCGCCCCCACTGCCGTGAAGCGCTCACCATTTTTCAAAAAGTCTACCACTTCTGCCAATTCCAGCTTGGCCTGTTCTATCCCGGCCACGTCGTTGAAGGTGACCTGGGTTTGGGGTTCCATTTGCACCCTTGCCCGGGATTTCCCAAAGTTCATGGCTTGGGATCCCGGTCCATTGGCCGCTCTACGCAGTAATACAAAAAGCCCTACTAACAAAAGGACTGGGAAGAACAAACTACTGAGAGCTCTGAGCCAGAAACTGTCATCGCTTTGGGGCAACACTACTATATCTACCCCGTTTTGGGTGAGGATGTCGATTAATTCGGGATCTTCTGGTAAATTAACCAGGTATCTCTGCCCATCCTTGGCGGTAGCAATAGCCTGAGTGCGATCTGCCGTAATGCTTACTCTTTCTACCCTGTCTTGCTGTACTTGTTGGAGAAACTCGCTATACTTCCAAGTGGATTGGCTGCCTTGGGGGCGATCTAAAAAGGCAGTGCTCAGGGCTATTACCACTACCGCGAGAATGGCATACAGTCCGACATTACGCCATTTTTTGTTATTCCTGTTCACCCTTGTTATAGCCTCCTTTTATCCTTCTGTTTATTGTATCAACAGGCCTTTTTCGCTTTTTTGCCTTATTATCTTCTATGTTAACTTATGTTAAGGGAATTGCAGTGGTTTAAAAGACGGTTTTCCCTACTTTTTCTCTCTGTTTTAGTCTGTTTGCTAGTAACAGTAAGTCAGAAAACCTGGCCAAGGGGGGATGAGGTGTCTTTGCCTCCCCTAAAACCCCATCCCCTGCCTCCCACTCTTGCCGCCTGGCAAAGTGACTACAAGGAAGACTATTTTGACTACCTCCAATCCCATCCGGTGGGGGCCCTAATTTGGTATGATTTCCCCGTAAGGGTGTATCTGGAATCCCCCCCTGACAACCTTTCCCCCTCAGGGGCCAAAGCCTTTCAACAGTGGCGTCAGGCGGGGAAAAAGGCTATTGCCGCCTGGAATCCCTATATCCCCCTTCAGGAAACAAACAATCCTGAAAAGGCCGATATTCTAATCTACCGTCAACCGCCACCAGTAGGTAGACTACGGGTAAATCCGGAAACGGGATTGTTTGACCTACCTAGGGTTGCCGCAGCCACTACCACCGTGCAATTTTATTTGCGGGATTCCCAGCTGCGCCACAAAATGATTATCCGTGTAAACCCCAATCAGAATCTAGACTATCTGGAAAGCAACATCACCCATGAGTTAGGACATGCCTTGGGCATATGGGGGCATAGTCCCAGTCCTCAAGATATAATGTACCATGCCCATACCCGAGACATCCCCACCATTTCTGTCAGGGATATTAACACCCTCAAAAGAGTATATCAGCAACCTACCCGTTTGGGCTGGAGGTTGTCAGGAAATTAAACCGGTAGGCGTCTTTTTTGGGAATATACTCCCCCAGAGAAATCCAGAAGTCCAATATCCTTTCCCCTAGCCACTGGGGATGGAAATAGTGGAAGAAATGTCCTCCTTTTGGACATTGACAAATTCGATCTCCTGTTTTCAAATACAATTCCCATTTTTCTATCTCCGTCCAGAATACGATCTGATCCTCCCTACTACCACACACCATCAGCGGCGGGGTTATAGTCTTGACAGGGAAACTTGTATGCCTTTTATACAATGAGTGGGGGGAGAGGGAGTAAACCAGCGCCTTTTGTAGCAGTTTCACCAGTGACTTTTGATAGTACGAATTCCCATAGCCAAACAAACACCTTCCCAAGTGATTCAGAATTACCTCCTGGGAACACTTGAAATGACGTCGTAACAGGTAATAATACCCCACCCAGTCCATGGCAGGATTGACTCCTACCCCCAGAAGGGTTAAAGACTTCACCTTTTCCGGATATCTACTGGCATATTGTAGACCCAAGAAACCACAAGTGCTATGTCCTACTAGATGCACTGGCTTTTTTAACAGGCTTAGGTAGTCGTCCAACAAATCAATGGCCAACTGATGAGAGGTGCTTTCATCTTCTGTTAGCTCATATTCCCAATGAGCGACATCCAGATATTGCGATAAATGTTTAATAACAGGGAGATTGAAACGCCTTAGGTAAGGATTAGTGTTGAGCCAAACTACCTCTGGAGTTGTATACATTCTTATTTTCCCCTTCTTCTAAAAAAAAAGTATTAGCAAGGGAATAAGAATAAAAGAAATATCCCGCTCTCCCTTGCCTCTTAGTCACCGAGATTATTGCTAATAATTAGCATTAAGTCTGATATAAATATTAGCGTAAGAAGAAATTGATTGCAACTATCTCCCTAGGGTAAATTCAAATCGGGTTTTATTGAATGGTGGCAGCCGGGATGTGAGCCTATGCTGCTTGTTATCGGTGATATTAACCTTTATTTAAACTAAATTTTGCCGATTTTATGGACAATAGAAGTAATGGTAATAAGGGGAACCATGGGTATAGGGATTGATGGCTTTGGCAAGATTGGCCGATTGGTGTGGAAGATGGGGTGGGAAAATCCCTATCTTGGACTTGTACAGATGAATAAAATAAAGGGAAAAGTAGTGAAGGGAATTTCTGAGGGGATAGGGATAAAACACGGGGCAATTGTCACTGTACACCATGTGACTAACACCCAGATGATAGTAGAGGCACCCCATAGATCCTGTTATTGTTTACAAACGCTAGTACTAAATGCTACAGGCTTTGCGGCGGCCATTTCCCTCATCCATCCGCAGTTGAAGGGGAAATTGAGTGGCATGGCTGTCAGGGGGCCTCTGTCAAATGCCCATCTCACCGACTGCGTCTTCTAGGCGGCAAGGGAAACCATCATAGCCCAGGTGAATGGGATGCTGAAAGAAGCCTCTGAGAAACCTCCTTTAAAGGGCATTTTAGGATATGAGGAACAATTGCTGGTGCCACTAGACTACAAAGACATGGTGAAACCGGTAAAAATAGCCCGGTGTTACTTCTATTGGAATTAGTAGAAAAAATTGTCAGTAAATTAGGGGGAATTATGGACAACAGTGTTAGAAATTATGCCATTGTTACCGCTGCCTACTGGGGTTTTACTATTACCGACGGGGCGTTGAGAATGCTGGTGTTGTTGCATTTCCACCTCCTCGGTTTTACCCCGGTGCAAATTGCCTTTCTGTTTCTGTTTTATGAGACTTTTGGCATTGTCACTAACTTTTTGGGGGGTTGGATAGGGGCTCAATTTGGCATTCGACTTACCCTTTACGGAGGTATTGGCTTACAAATTTTTGCCCTGGTAATGCTAGCCTTAGTGAATACCGACTGGCCAGTGGGATTTCAAGTGGTTTATGTGATGACATCCCAGGCCCTTTCCGGCATTGCCAAAGACTTAACCAAAATGAGCTCAAAAAGTGCCGTGCGGCTGGTGGTGCCCAAAGAGGCAGAGTCCAGACTGTTTCGTTGGGTAGCTATTCTCACCGGATCTAAAAATGCCCTCAAGGGATTAGGTTTTTTTGTTGGCGCTGCCCTACTACAATTTTTTGGCTTCCGTAACGCCCTATTCATCCAAGCTACAGTGTTATTCCTTATCCTTCTCACTGGCAAACTGCTGCCGGCTAACATGGGCAAAGTCAAGGCCAAAATCAAATTTCAACAGCTGTTTTCTAAGAGTAGGGCCATCAATATCCTCTCCGCCGCTAGATTTTTCCTCTTCGGCGCCAGGGATGTCTGGTTTGTGGTGGGACTGCCCCTCTTTTTCTACGAAAAGTTACAATGGAACTTCATTCAGGTAGGTAGTTACATGGCCTGTTGGGTGATCGGCTATGGCATAGTCCAATCCCTTTCCCCCACCATTTTAAGACAGAACCAGCCCGGCAATGCCCCCCGGGAAAAGACCATTCAAATTTGGACTTCCATTCTGACCATTATCCCCGCGGCTATTGCCATTGCCCTTATGGCAGGACTTTCCGGCCACATTGTCATCACCTGGGGGTTAATCATCTTTGGGATTGTTTTCGCCTTCAATTCTGCCGTACACTCTTATCTAGTCTTGGCCTATACGGAGGATGACCAGGTTGCCCTCAATGTTGGTTTTTATTACATGGCCAACTCGGGGGGGCGTTTGCTGGGCACAGTGACTTCTGGTATAATCTATCAGACCTTGGACATTCAGGGGTGTTTGTGGGTTTCTAGCCTGTTTGTGTTAACTGCCTCCCTCATCTCCCTCTTCCTACCGCCGGTGAAGTCACAACAGGCTGTAAAAGCCTAACGGTATTGGGGTAGACAGTAGGGGGCATTTTCACAAGAGAAGCTATTTATCATGTTAATCATCTGATACAGACGGCTGAACTTTTTAGACTGCAAGTGTAGTACAATCTGGGGGAGGTTCAACTTGTCGTTTTTGAGCTTTTTCGGGACTCTCCTCTCTATCCTGCCGGACAGAAGGAGATCACTAAAATGCTCGTTCAACAGTTCAATTTGTTCGTCCGTCAGTTCGTAGTTAAGTCTGATTACAAACAGATCTTTAACGTAGCGACTGGAGTGATACACCCGATAAAACTGTTGGATGATGTCACAGGCCGTCTGGACATTGTCGGTGATATGATACATTCTTAGATCGTCTTCATCTACGTACCCCCTTCCCAGTAGGTGTTTGTGGAGATAGTTATGCCATTCTTGCCAATAGTCTCCCCCCGGCTTGTCCATGAGGATGAGAGGCACTAGGGGTTGTCTACCCGTCTGACAAAGGGTGATGGTTTCAAAGGCTTCATCCTGGGTGCCAAAGCCGCCGGGAAAAAGCACAATGGCATCAGTCTCTTTGAGGAAGAATAACTTGCGGGTGAAGAAATAACGAAAATTGATCAGTTTAGGGTCGTCTGCTATAAAGGGATTAGCATTTTGTTCAAAGGGCAGTTTCACGTTTAAACCGAAAGAATAGGAAGAAGTAGCGCCCCGGTTGCCCGCCTCCATAATACCACCCCCCGCCCCG
Organism: Geminocystis sp. M7585_C2015_104; assembly: GCA_015295805.1. Classification (NCBI taxonomy): domain Bacteria; kingdom Bacillati; phylum Cyanobacteriota; class Cyanophyceae; order Chroococcales; family Geminocystaceae; genus Geminocystis; species Geminocystis sp. M7585_C2015_104. Next base: position 6,443 of record DVEF01000026.1, read on the forward strand.
GTTAACACCATAAACCCCAACTCTGTCACCCGTTGAGCAAACTCCCGTGCCAACTGGTATTCGGGGGAGTCTTCTGGCGCCCTTGCCGAACCAAAAATGGTGACCTTCCTAACATCCTTGTAGTTGGAGAAAACCCGGAAGCCCTTTTCCAAGTCTCTCAGAGTGCCACTGAGTATTTTCCACTCCAGGCGGTCGATTTCATTCTTTTCAATAATCTTGACAATAACCTTGAGACTGCGTTTTAACCACTTATTGTGTCGGGAGGAGGGGATACTTTTCAGTAGTTTTTTCAGACTTTCTCTCAATTCAGGAGCGTTGACGGACAGGGACATCTTATTATAACAATTCTTGGGAAAACAATAATCCCACGCAGAGAGAAGCCACAACGTGGGAGGTATGGACTAGTGATGGGTGTTGCAGACTAGAGATATTTTTCCAGGGTGTTAGATAGGGTGGTTTTGGGCACGGCGCCCACCACCATATCTATTTTTTGGCCGTTTTTGAACACCATCAGCGTGGGGATACTCCGAATCCCGTACTGACTGGCGATTTGGGGATTTTCATCGGTGTTTAATTTTACTACTTTCACTCTCCCCTCATATTGTTGGGCAATTTCTTCCACTACTGGCGCTACCATACGACAGGGGCCACACCACGGCGCCCAAAAGTCTACCAACACTGGTATGTCGCTTTCCAACACCACTTCTTTGAAGTCAGACTCGTTTACCTCTTGAACCAAGGACATCTTTCCTACTTCCCTTAACTAAAACGACCTAGTAGTTTAAATGGTATCAGATTTCAACATACCAGAGATTGAACACCTTGCTGAGGGATTATTACTAGAACTTTACAATAAGTTCGGAGTTAAACAAGAGCCACAGCCAAAAAATAGGAATCCGCCCCCGCAGAAGGAGCGGTTTATGGTGTGAGGAGTGAACGGAAACTTTGTCTCCGCCATCTCTATTCTATAACAATCCCGGGGGAATTGGGGTTTTTTTCACTGTTTTCTTTACAGTTTTTCTGCCTATATATTTTTGAAATATAAGGTATACAAGCATTCCGGTTTTCTAGCCCGAATGACCTGAAGACTTCCTCCGGCAAACAGTTGTTTTTCTACGTTTATGAAACCCGTGGAAGTGAGGAGGGTGGGTAAATCAGTTTCGAGCAATTGCCAGGCAGTTTCTGTCTCAAACAACCACATAAAAACCATAATTCCCGGCAGAAAAAGAGGATTATGAGGCTTGTGTAAATCTATGAAGGTGAATAGGCCACCCGGTTTCAAAACACGATATACTTCTTTAAAAACCTCCTCCAACTCTGCACTTGTCATTTCATGTAGTGCGACACTGGTGTGTGCTATGTCAAATTCATTGTCGGGGAAGGGCATTTTTTGGGCTGCTGCCACCACATATTTAGCTTGGGGCACATTTTTTTTGGCCTTTTCTATAGCGTGAGGAGAAATATCCAAACCGATGACATTGTCGCTACATTGTACCAGAAATTTAGTGGTTTGTCCCGCGCCACAGCATAGATCTAAAATTTTACTATCCCTTCCCACATTTAAGTTTTTCAGTGCTAGTTGACGGAATTTTTTTTCTCCTCCCACCGGCAACGCGGCCAGCCGAGAAATGGTATCATATAGCCATTGATATTTATAACTCAGAGGGCGTAAAAAAGTAGCCATCTTCCCGATGTTATTACCAATCACTGCCGTATAATAACACAAACTAAAACCACTGACCATCTCTCCATTTATACTGGGTCAAAATAGGGAAGGTTTCCTCTAATTTTAATACCACCTCATGCTTTCCGTTTCCTCGTCTAAAACCCTTTCTACATTCTCATAAATAGCAAGGGCCTCCTCACGAGAATTGCCTATGCTAGTCAGCCCCAATTTTCCAAATTCCGATAATGCTCCCATCAGGTGAAAAACTGTGCCCGTTTTGGTACTGCTATCAAAGTGTAAACGGTGTTTAGTAATAATGTCCATCAAATCATTGGGTAGCAAACCGTGGTATTGTGGCTTTTGAAGATTATCAGACGCGATATAGTATTTGGGTTTATTTTCTGGACTATAAAACAAGCCGTCTTGGTAATTGTATACTCCATTTGTTAGGAATTTTAGTGTCATAAATGGATGGGTTGTCCCTCCTTTTCTCAGGTTTATCTCTATTGCATATATTTGCCATTTACTCCCATCTTTTACCACTAAAAAGTCCACGCTAAACCTCTCTAGAGCCCCTTTTTTTGCCAGGTTTTCGCCAATCTTTAATCCCAATTCCTGTAGTTGCATACGGTATTCATCACGGGCGGGAAATAGACAGCCTAAATATATCTGTTTGTCCTCCCCCCCTAATATTTGGTCGTGAGTTGAGAGTATTTCCACCCTGCCATTGGGGGTAATATAACCCTGTACACTCGGAGAATATTTTTCTTCTCCTTCGATGAATTCCTCTACAATAACTCCCAGTTCAGGAATGCGTTTACTAAAGGTTTCCCAAGTCTCTCCTTCTCCTTGAACTTTCGCATTGGTTATGATTTTTTCTATCAGATATTTTCTTTCATTATGTTGTAAATTTTCTTCTTTTATTTTTGGGTAAATTTCTGTCAAGTCTAGAATGGCATTCCCCTCTCCCGAGAACCCCTCATTTAGCTTTATGACCACTCTCTTTATACCGGGCTTCTTTTCTAGCAAAATTGCAATCTCTTCAAGGAGTTTATCTACAGAAAAAACTAGCTCACTACCCAAAGGATGGGGTATATTACACTCAGCAAAAATATCCCTACTCCCTTTTTTCGAGCCCCAGTATTTTAAATCAGGACTAGAAGCCAATAAAGGAATACCCAATCTGACGGACAATTCTTGCTCTAAAACGGTAGAATTAAAACATACCATAAAACTTTTATCTGGTCTTAAAAATTTCTTTATTCTTGCCACTAAACGGGGCCTTTCTAGGATTTTTTGAGTTAGAGGCTTTAGGGAATTATCGTAGGTGGATAACAACAACAGTCTGTCCCGGGCATGGGAAAACGGTATCCCTGGTAGTAACTGCAAGTAGTACTCGATTATTATGGGAGAAAGGGGCTGTGCGGTGACATAAATCAGACGAGTCTGGGGGTTTCTGAGTCTAATTAGAGAAAATAATAGTCTTTCTTCGTAGTGTAAAAAACCTGCTATTTTTTGTCCTACCCTCTGATCAATGCTAAAGGAGGGAATGACTAAAATATCTTGATCGTCTTGGTCCAGTATATCGCCGTCTTCCCAAAACTCTTTTAGTTTATTTTGCAATTGGGCAAATTTCTCTTTATCTTCCTCTGTAATCACAACGTTTTTCCTTGAGCCCTACCTTTTCAATATAATATCTGAATTTCCCCGGCGGCATTTTTTTTTTGATTTTTGTAAAGTATTTCCTTTATCCCCTAAAAAAATCTAAATATTTCTTAACGAAAAACCCGAGACATGGTTGTCTGGACTACTCTGAGGAGATGAGGAGATTGTGTTTAATCCAAATTGTGCCCTCTTGTTCTGCTAGAATGGCAGTGGAATAATGGGCATCTTCTCTGACAATTTCTCCCGCCTTGTTGACTATTCTGAAGGCCCACTGGAACCGTCTGTTGTAACCTACAATGAGAAGATTAGAGCCTATGTGAGTTACAGTGGCAATCTTTTCGTAGTGGAGATTCTCCATAAAGACTTTTGTTATGGGGCCTCTTTTTGACAAGGATAACAAAAAAACCGTCAAGTTATCCTAACAATTGGGTGGGCAATGGTCGCAAACAAGCTCTACTTTGCTACTATTGAGAATGGGTCGATAGGTTGGGGGAAGTCGCCGAAACAGAAAAAAAAATCCAACCTCGACTCGGCGGCATTGGCATGGAGGGTCCTTTAGCAATACAAAAAGGAGTATGATTGATGAATTGTAGCCACATCGAATTCTCTGCCGACAAAACCAGGATAGACTTGCAAAAGTTACAACAATTGTACACGGAAACAGCATTCTGGGCTCAAAATCGCAGTATAAGCGACATAGAAATTGCCATCAATAACAGTAACCCAGTGGTTTCCGTGTGGGATGGAGAAAGATTAATAGGTTGTGCTAGGGCCACTTCTGATGGTATATATAGGGCCGTGATATGGGATGTGGTAATTCATCCGGAATATCAGGGGTTGGGGTTAGGGAGGAAACTAGTAGAAACCATCATCAGTCATCCTCTCTTAAGTCGAGTGGAGAGGATTTATTTGATGACAACCTATCAGCAGAAATTCTACGAAAAAATAGGTTTTGTCAAGAATCCTACCACCACTATGGTTTTATATAATCATCAGCGACATCCCACCCCCAACCAATTAATCAGACAGTCGCAGCAGACGGAAGAAATAGGCTATAGCCGATAGTTTCTTCTCGATTGACATTGCTGGTTTTGAGAGAAAACCTACCCCCCAAAAGACTAAGGAGACAATCTGCTAGTAGAAATCTCATGCCTGGCGACAGTTTTGGGGGATGCCTATTAAAGTCTTTTAATTCTTCTATGGGGGTAGTCAGCAGATCAATATTCTCACAAAGTGGGAAGTGTTGTGGGGGGAAGGAAATAACAATCTCAACCCCCCCTTTATCCTTGCCGGCAGTCACCACAATCTCCCCCGTATCGCAATAGGCAATGACTGTTTCTAGGAGGAAAAACAACATATTTGTTATTCTCAATCTATCGGTTTTAACTGCTAGATTTTCCTGTTCATTTAAAGTCAAAACCAGTTTCAGATTGCGGTTTTCTGCCTGCAAATTCATTACTTCTACCACATCCCTCAATAACTCTTTTAAATTTACGGTTTCTATTTCCAAACTTAATCTGCCAGCCTCCAATTTAGAAATCTCCACCAGTTGGTCAATTATGCCCATTAGTTTTCTGGCATACTGATAGGCCGAAACAATAAACTCTTTTTCCTCTTGTTCATCCTCGCACAAATCATTTATAATCAACTGGTGTAGACTCATCAGACTGCTAAGAGGCGAGCGAATTTCGTGGGCAATCCTAGCCAGAAAACCTGCCTTCCAGCGACTGTTTTCTATTGCTTCTTGATAGGCTATTCTTGTTTTTTCTAATTCCATCTTTAAGTCATCCGCTTCTTTCATAGGCACTTGGGGGGGAGAGGGTTGGTCTGGGGGGAAGAAAGAGTTATCCTAGAAACACTACAAACCAATAACCGGTAGTTATGAGCACACAAACAGACTGCAGACAAAAAGTGGATAAAAACGTCTTAAAAAAGGCTATCAAGGCAGCCCAGGACTATCTTTTCTCGTTACAAAAAGAAGATGGACACTGGTGTGCCTACCTGGAATCTAATGTTACCATAACAGCGGAGGCCCTGTTGCTGTACAAAATCTGGGGTGTAGATTCACAAAAACCGCTACACAAGATTGAACACTATTTGCGGTCTCAACAGAGAGAACACGGAGGGTGGGAGTTGTACTACGGGGATGGGGGGGATTTAAGCACCTCCGTAGAGGCTTACATGGCTTTAAGGTTGCTAGGGGTAGACAGAGATGACCCGGCCTTGGTGAAGGCAAGAAGGTTTATTCTAAGTAGGGGTGGTATTAGTAAAACCCGTGTCTTCACCAAATTCCATCTAGCCATCATAGGTTGCTATGACTGGCGGGGGGTACCCTCTATCCCCCCCTGGATTATGTTACTACCCCCCAATCCCTTCTTTACCATCTATG
>DVEF01000027.1 GCA_015295805.1 Geminocystis sp. M7585_C2015_104
CGACTTGGTGAGCGGTTGGCGTAGACACCGTCGGGATGATACCATTACTAGAGTAGTCCCCTCTAAAGTCGCTAATTGGTTAATAAGCCGTATAACAGGTGTAGCTCTCCATGACTACGGATGTTCTCTTAAGGCCTATCGCAAGGAGTTGATTGACGATTTAAATCTATACGGGGAATTACACCGTTTTTTGCCAGTTTTGGCCTATATTGAAGGGGCAAGAATTACAGAAATACCTGTTACCCACCATCCCCGTCGTTTTGGCAAAAGCAAATACGGTTTGGGGCGCACTTTTCGGGTAATTCTTGACTTGTTTACCATTTTCTTCATCAAAAAGTTCCTAACACGCCCCATGCATATCTTTGGTTTTTTCGGTTTGATTTCTCTTTTCCTGGGTTTTATAATTGGGGCCTATCTCTCCTTTCTAAAGTTAGCACTGGGGGAGTCCATTGGGGATAGACCCTTGTTAATCCTATCAGTATTGTTGGTTTTGGCGGGGGTACAACTATTTTCCTTTGGCTTATTGGCGGAATTATTGATACGCACCTATCACGAATCCCAAAAACGCCCTATTTACCGCATCCGGGAAATCTATTGTTGTAAAGACACCACCCACTAAAATACTTCTTTTTCTCTCCCCCGCCACCATTCCCCCAATTTCATCAAATCCTCATGAATCTCTGCCAGTTGATTTATATACTCTGTCTCGGAGAGAAATGGCTTATTTTCTTCTAGTTTTTTCAATCGCAATTGGATCAGCAGCCAGGGTTTGGAAATGCCGTCTGTCTCCTCTATGTATCTGGCTAATTGTTCACTGTTCATACTCTCTATGGTCCCATTTCACTGCCCCCATTATACCCGGAAACTAATCTGTCTTTAATTCAGTCATTGTTTAGTCAGTCATTGTTCAATTCATTGTTCAATTGGTTACTTAAATACTAACTAAACAGTTTAATGTCCTTTTTGTATGTTTAAAGTAGCACTAGCAGCAACACTGTTAGCCCTACCAATCAATATAACCCAAAGTGAGGGTGTTCAAAACAGTGAGGGGAGTAAAACAAGTATATCGGGGGAGGCAAAGCCAATCTATGTTACCCAAAATCCGACAGACCAACCTATTATGGTAAAGCAGACAAATCATCAAATTCGCCCTTTGCCGGGTGGTTTAAATAATATACCAGTATTCAACAGCAACAGTCCGGAGTCGGTATTGGGTGAGGGAATTCTTTTATCCACCTTCCCCCCAGACGACAAAAAAGATAAATCTGCCCATCTTAATTATGCCTTTGAGGGGAGATTTGATGTCTTTGCCCACCATGTGGCTAGACCAGTCAATGAAGAGGACACTAGAACCCTTTATTTGGGCATCATAGCACACAATCCCACTGACAAGACTGTCACTATAGACATCCTCACGGGCGCTAGTTACCTCAGTCAACCAGATGCGCCCTTTGTGAAGCTGCCCTTTCTTGTAGAAGGCAATAATATATATGCAGGGCCCGGTAGTCGCGTAATGGGGGAAATATTACAAGGAAAACGTCAGGACATTTTTCCACCGCAAATAGAGATACCCCCTGGGGAAAGTCGCATGTTGTTGAATCTTCCCATCCCTGTGCAGAATCTTACCCCAAAATTGAACGGTCGCTCCACCTACTTGCAACTCTATAGTGACGGCAAGTTGTATTTGGCCAGTCTAGCAATGTATCAACAGGGAGAAGATAATCCACCCAGTTTGTCTCAGTGGGAGGAGTTATTGAAAAACGGCACACTTTCCACCCCTAGAGACTTGCCTCCCACACCCCCAAATCAGACCATGGGAAGAATCATTTACGGAAGGGTAGCCGGGGTTTCTTTGGGTAATACGTGGAAGTCTACCATCACTGACTCCCCCAATAGTCTCTATCTTACCATTCCCAGTCCCGGAGAAGCTTTGTCTTATGGGCTAAGTACAATTGTAGGAGGGACCCTGGGTACTAATCAAATTCAAACTGCCCCTCTCCTGGTAAGATACCCCGACACCGCCTATAGCGCCCATGGCAATTATGGAGTAAGATACAGCATAACTGTTCCCCTGTTTAACCCCACCAACGAGGCAAAAAAGGTTGGCATTGCCATCTCCACTCCCCTAAAAACCGACGCCGCTGAAATTAGTTTCTTTGATAAACCCCCCACTCGGGTGTTTTTCCGAGGCTTGCTCCAGGTCAGATATAATGATGACAATAATATACCTCGCTGGCGCTATTTCCATCTGGCACAATACAGGGGACAAAGAGGGGAAGACCTAGTAACAGTCATTATCCCCCCTAATAGTCAAAGGTTGGTGTTTGTTGACTTTCTCTATCCCCCCGATGCTACTCCTCCCCAAATCCTAACCATCACCACCTACCAACAGTGAATCCCCGCCCAATTTTTTTTAAATTGGACATAGGATTTTTAAGGATAGTTAGCATTTTGCCATTCCCCCATGATAAACACAAAACCCAAAAAACCTACAAGGGGACGTCCCACAATATTATCCTCGGACAAGGATAAAATAATATTTGTCTTTGCCAGCCTATATTTGTTTGCCGTGGGGGTGTGGTGGTGGAAAAAACAACAATATGAAAGGGCAAAGGTGTACTATTCCTCTTCTGGTAACTCTACATCCTCTCATGATAGCAGCGACCAGAAACCATCTGACCAGACTATGGGGATTCCAAAGGTGGTTATAAATCCTCCCTTGGATTGGGAAAACACTGGCGAGAACATAGACAAGATAAAGGAGATTAACAAACGGGATTTAAAAATACCTCCCCTTCCTCCTCTCCCCTCCTCCCCTAAAATCTCACCACCAAAACACCAAAATCCCCCTGGTTTTTCAAAAGCCAACACCTACAC
>DVEF01000028.1 GCA_015295805.1 Geminocystis sp. M7585_C2015_104
CATACCCATCGAACCAGGGCAACTGGTAGCACTAGTGGGAGGCAGTGGTGCAGGCAAATCCACCCTGTTACGCACTCTTCTGGGTATCCAGCCAATTACTAGTGGGGTGGTATATCTTAACGGCGAAGACTTGACCACCAATTTTAACCTATACCGGCACCAGATTGGCTATGTGCCCCAGACGGACATTGTACACCGTGATTTGCGGGTAGAGGAGGTATTACGTTATGCCGCCAAGCTGAGGCTACCCCCCGATGCAGATGTGGATGCCATTGTCGAAAAAACCCTGGCCGATATTGAAATGTTGGAAAGAAGGGATGTGTTGGTGAAAAACCTCAGTGGTGGCCAGTTAAAACGGGTGTCCATCGGTGTGGAATTACTAGTCAACCCTAAACTCTTCTTTTTGGATGAGCCTACCTCTGGGTTAGATCCTGGTTTGGACAAGAAAATGATGCTACTATTACGCAAACTCGCTGACCAGGGACGCACTATTATAATTGTAACTCATGCTACCACAAATATTAAGCTGTGTGATCGAATTGTATTCTTGGGCAGGGGAGGCAATCTCTGTTTCTACGGCAGTTACGAAGAAGCCAGGGAATTTTTTGGGCTGGAAGACAACAAGGATTTTGCTGATGTATACCTAGAGTTGGATAGCCCAGAGGCAGTAAAACAAACGGCAGAAAGATACCAACAGTCACCCCACTATGCCAAAAACATCGCCCAGAAACTCTCTGCACTCCCAGAAACCCGTTGCCAAAAGCCCAAGCCCAGGGCAATCAAAGCCGGTTTTTGGCGTCAACTGGTCCATCTGTGTCAACGCTCCCTACAACTAGTATTACGAGATCGCAGTAATCTAATCATATCCCTCTTAACCGCACCCATCGGCATTTTACTCATCCGTCTTGCCACCAGAGACATACAGCCTTTCCTCCCAGGAAAAGAAGGAGATGCCACTGTGGCTACCTTGGCTCAGACGGTTGTTTTTGTATTCACCTGTGCTGCTATTTGGGTGGGGTTAGCCTCTTCCCTTCAGGAAATAGTCAAAGAAAATGATATATACAGCAGGGAGAGGCTAGTGAATCTCAATCTCCTCTCCTATCTCGGCTCAAAAATCACTATCCTCTCCGCCTTGGCAGGCTTACAAACCCTGTTGATGGTGGTGGTTACCCTTGTTGCTTTCTCTCCCCCTAAACCCGAAATGATTTCCTGGTGGTTGGGGTTGACTGTTACTACCTTTTTGAGTATAGTTGCCTCCATCTGCCTCGGCTTAATGGTATCTGCCTTAGTCAAAAACACCACCCAGGCTAATAGTGCCCTCCCCTTGTTACTTTTACCACAAATTATCTTCTCTGGGGTATTGTTTGAGGCGAAGGGGATAGTAGAATATGTCTCCTGGCTTATGGCTAGTCGCTGGTCTGTAGGCGCTTATGGTTCACTTGTAGATATAAACAGTCTTATTCCCCCTCCCGTAAGACTCCCTAGCGGCGAAGAAGTAGCTACCCCTTTTACAGAAAAATACATGTATACCCCAACCTGGGAGAATCTCACCGCTAACTGGGAGATGTTATTGGTACATTGTGGCATTTATCTGGTAATTACCTATCTAGCCCAAAGGAGAAAGGATATTATATAGTAAGAGATGAAAAAAAAGCCCTCTGGCAGGGACTAGAATCTGCAGACAACTGGACGTATACTGAGCCTGTAGCCCAATTTGAACAACTATAACAACAGTTATTTCACTCGTCAGGGGGAGGGCAAAACTGGATTAGCGGTGGAGACAACTGGGGATTCTGCCCATGAACGCCCCGTGTATTTGTTTGAAATACTGGTTTCCATGAACAGGACACCGTACTATGCAATAAGCTCGTGGTATTTACGGTCATGGAACCCCCATCACAGTGTTAGGACACTATAGGAATATCCCCATACACGGTATCCAGGGTGGGGGTGTGGGAAAGATAGTCCTGCCATTGGGAGGTGTTACCTATTAGAATCAACTGAGGGGAATTATGCCCACCATAGGCTTTAATAGATTCTATCTCCAGACAAAATGGGCCAGGGCGGAAAAAGGGATTATATTTGCCGTCGTATTCAAATTTACTCAACATCAACTGGAAGGAATAGACTTGGCTAGAAAGGAAATCCCCCGCCGAGGCAACTGTTTTGGCACGAAAAACTGGTATTAGTTTTCTGAAAGGGATGTCTACGTCTATCCAACTGTTGGCTTGACTATCAAAAGAATAGCAATAACCTATCCCATCCCATTTGCCTTCACAACGGAGGATAAACTTGTATCGTTGTCCGTCTCCTCGTATTCTTAACCTAATCCCCTCATAACCAGACAAATCCCAGGGGGGATTCAAATTCTTACTTCTAACAGAGGCAAAACCGCCATTATTTTCTGTAGACACCTCCCCCGTAAAAACAGCAACACCATCTTTCCATGTTAGCCTACTACTACTAATCCCCCCCATCACTATATCATCCACCGCACCCCATTGATTTATAGCACTCTGGTTGTGAAAGTCAAACAAGAGGATTTCTCCCTTCTGCAGGGTTTTTTCCACTAAGCTAATAAATTTGTCTATCCCCCTTTGTGGTAGGCAAATAATTCTACTAACCCTTTCCAAGATACTAGGATTTAGAGAATCTCCTTCCAAATTAACATTAATTACCTCTATATTCTCCCGAGAAAAATCCACATCCGGCAACGAATTAGATGTATTTAAAACCCTCAGGGGTATCCCTTTTTCCCTCAATGAAGATAAGGTTTCCCTCCCCTGTACACTGCCATCATAACAAACCAGCGTTAAACCCATAACCGTTTTCCTAAATGTAATACTATCCTGGGAAGGGTTAAATAACTGATTGAGACAATTAGCAAAGGGAATTACCTCGAAAAAACTAAGAGTATCCCAAAGACGTTTTAATTGCATTTTTCCACCTCCTATTAGTCTCTTATCTCACTGTTATACTCACCCCTACCCGATTTCCCGAATAGGGGCATTATAGATAAAATAATTGGAGCTAGGTGCGACAGGTAAAACACTGACGAAGACGTTGTTTGAGAGAATCTAGGGGAATCTTGTCAAGAATTTCGGCGGCAAAGGCATCAATCAACAAATGACGCGCCATCTCTTCACTCAAGCCACGACTGCGAAGATAGAATACCTCCTCCGCCTCTAGTTGACTAACAGTAGCCCCATGGGTACACTTTACATTATCTGCAGTTATCTGTAATTCCGGCTTGGTGTTAATTTTCCCCCCAGGTGAGAGTAACAAATTCCGATTCAACTGGGAGGCATTAGTCAACTGTGCCCTTTTTGGCACTCTTATTTTACCATTGAAAACCCCAGTGGCCTTGTGGTCAATGATGTACTTATGCAACTGATTTACCAACCCATGAGGGTAGTCTAAATTCACCTCACTGTGGGTATCTCCCAACTGTTTCCCCTGCAATAGGGTTAAACCATAGAGGAAAGTCTCTGTTTTTTCCCCTCGTTGGTAGACTTTAAGATTGTGGCGATATAGTTTTCCTCCAAGACTGACCTCGTTAAGGGTATAATGGCTATGTTCAAACTGGTATACCACCGTCTTGGCTATATGAAAACCATCCCCCGACTCCATTTGGATGCGAGTATGATTGATTCTGGCATTACCCTTTAGATAAATTTCCGTTACAGCATTGTTGAAATAATAACACTTCCCTGTGGCAGTGTAGGAACAACTAGGATTACTAATATTACTGATGACTCCATAGCATTCTATCAGTTCACAAACAGAATTTTCCTCCACCACCACTAAAATTCGCGGTTGACTCCACCGGGGGAGGGTGTCTGTTACAGTAATATGTAGGAGATGAAGGGGAAGTGAAACAGTCTGATTTGCTTTTACCCACACCACTAAGGCATCTACTAAACCTGCGGAATTCAAGGCAGCAAATATATCCCCCTCTTCAGACTCCTCTTTTGCTAAATAAGAGGCAATGTTGTTAATTTCCTCTTCCCTTAAACCACCTAAATTACCAAGATAGGCTACATCTGTTGCAATGGCAGAAACATCAGACAATGGAGGCTGGTAATAGCCATTTTCCAATACCAAACGGGAATGGTTAGTGGGGGGTAAAATAAACTCCGCCAACACCTCTGGGTTTAATTGGCTGGGGATGGCATAATGCCAATTGTGTTGGTATAAGTCACTCAAATCAGTAAAACGCCACTCCTCGTCTTTTTTGGTGGGTAGATGTAATGCCGCTACTCGTCTCCCACCCCGCCTTCTGGTTTCTGCCACTAGTTGTCTTAAATTTCCCTGCCACCAAAGGGGTTGATTTTCTGCCTGTTGTAGTAATCTCCCTATATAAGTCTCCCCGTCTATGGTGACGTCGCGGTTTTCCCTGTTTAAGATTATCATCTCCTGTCACTCCATACTATACAAAAATAGTCTAGAAACCTAAACAAAATAGAAAACAACAAAAAAGAGAGGGTGAAATCTAAGTCTAGTAACCCTAGTAAGTCTAAGTCTAATAAGTCTAAGACGGTTTGAGATATTTTCTCTAACCCTCCCCATCCTGTCAAACTATAGTGGATTAAACCGTAGTTAATTCTTCTTCTTCATCCAAAAAGTCATAACCCTTGGCTTCCAATTCCAATGCCAGATTCTTATCCCCACTCATCACAATTTTTCCCCTAGACATAACATGCACCACATCGGGGACAATATAGTTCAATAGTCTCTGATAGTGGGTAATCAGCAGAAGGGCATTATCAGGTTTACGTAATTGATTTACCCCCCCTGCGACTATTCTTAGGGCGTCAATGTCCAAACCGGAGTCTATTTCGTCTAGAATAGCTAAAGTGGGCTCTAATAGTGCCATTTGTAGGATTTCATTGCGTTTCTTTTCGCCTCCGGAGAAACCTTCATTGACACTCCTTTCCAGGAAGGAAGCATCCATGGAAACCAACTCTAGTTTTTCCCTCACCAAGTCTTCAAAGTCAAAGGCATCTAACTCCTCTAACCCGAGATGCTTGCGACGGTTGTTATAGGCTACCCGCAGAAAATCTAAATTACTTACCCCCGGGATTTCTATGGGGTATTGGAAGGCTAAAAATATCCCCGCTAGTGCCCTTTCTTCTGGAGTCTTTTCTAGTAGATTTTCCCCTAGATATATAATCTCCCCCTCTGTCACCTCATAGTCGGGGTGTCCTGTGATGACCTTAGAAAGGGTACTTTTTCCAGAACCATTGCGCCCCATTATAGCATGCACTTCCCCCGCCTTTATCTTTAGGTTTACCCCCCTGAGAATCTCCACTCCCTCTACTGCCGCCTTTAGATTCCTTATTTCTAGTATCGTGTTACTCATTTCTCTATCCTGTGTTCTCTTTTAGCTTTTGGTTAGATACTATTTTAGGACACTTTAGCAACAATTTTGTTGTTAAACCCTACAGGGGATAAAAATTATCAGAGAATTGTAGCAGGGGGAGGAGTCCACAAGCCGATTTCAAACAAATCCCTACTGCCGGTAATAACCTGTCCCAAAAACAACAACAGGGCGATACAATTGAGGATGACATGGAGATTACGCCATCGCAGGGATTTATCTTGGTAGATTTCCTCTATAATCGCCACAGAGAAAATCATTAATAGGCAGACAGCTACCCCGTAATAGTAATGGGAGATATACCACTGGTTGGTGCGTCTAAAAACCCCCTCCTGACTGCCTAAAATTATCACTCCCATCCCCGCCAGAGTGGCAAAAACCCCTCGCCATATTCTCCCCCTCGCCTTTAATAGAAATATCTGGGAGGCGATGGTGAATATAAACATCAAAATCAAAAAAATAAACAGGAATATATTCGTCTGCCACAAACTATTTTTGATAATATTCTTAGTTATAATCGGCTGCGCTAATCCCGCCAACGTAACAAAAACAACTCCACTAGCCAGATACTTCCCAAGATTTACGTGATTTCGCGCCACGATGCTGGGTATATAACTATCCCCCCTCTTTCTTATTTGCAGTCTTCTTTGTCTTGTCTCCCAGGCAAAATATGATACTATTCCCAAAAGAGGAAACACTCCCGCTACTGCTAGTATCGGGTGAATTAAAAGACTAAATTGTTCCAAAGTCATAAAGTTTTCTAGTAATTTTTCTCCCCTACTGATGGAGATTATAACTCTACTTTTCCCCCGGAGCCTCATTCTCGCGGGAGAAAAAAGCCTGTCAACTAGACAACAATGTCATACAGTCATGGGGGTTTAATTCTATCTCAAAAACGTCAATAAGAGAGAATATCACTCTAAGTTTACCCCGGTAAACCATGGAAGAGGAAAACACCCCTTTTTAAAAAAGTATGTCTTATTTGAAAGACCCCCGAATTACCAGTTGTCTAGGGAATTACTTGAGAGGCAAAACACTTTCCGATAACCAAAAGCCACTGAGTAAAATTACCCCTGATTAGTACCTATTTTTATGAAGTTTTGTTTAGTAAATATTTGTAAATAAAAAGGAGGAAGGAGTGACAGAAGACGGAAACTGGAAAAAAGAAATGGCCATTGACACGAGCTGGAAAAAGTGATACCATGAAACTAGCCTATTGGATGTATGCAGGTCCCGCTCACATCGGCACCCTGAGGATAGCAAGTTCTTTTAAAAGGGTCCATGCTATCATGCATGCGCCCCTGGGGGATGACTACTTTAACGTAATGCGTTCAATGTTAGAGCGGGAAAAGAATTTTACCCCTGTTACTGCTAGTATAGTGGACAGGAATGTATTGGCAAGGGGGTCACAGGAAAAAGTAGTAGACAACATCATAAGGAAAGACAAAGAAGAAAAACCCGACTTGATAATACTTACACCCACCTGCACTTCTAGTATTCTACAAGAGGATTTGGCCAATTTTGTGGAAAGGGCAAGACTAAACACTGACAGTGACGTGCTGTTGGCAGACGTCAACCATTATCGCGTCAATGAATTACAGGCAGCAGAGCGCACCCTCAAGCAAGTGGTACAATTTTACCTAGAAAAGGCGGAAAGGAAGGGAGATATAGTCACAGAAAAAACACCAAACCCCTCTGTCAACATCATCGGCATCTCAACCCTAGGTTTTCATAACCAGCACGATGGTAGGGAATTGCAAAAATTAATGACAGACTTGGGCATTACCGTCAACTCGATTGTACCACAGGGGGCATCAGTACATGAGCTGAAAAAAATGCCTAGTGCCTGGTTTAATCTTATCCCCTATCGGGAATTAGGACTAGCCACTGCCACTTATTTGCAGGAAAAATGGGGCATGCCCTATGTGGATATTACCCCCATGGGAGTTTTGGAAACAGCCCGTTGTATTCGCAAAATACAAGAAGTACTAAATCAACAGGGAGCAAATGTAAACTATGAGGATTATATCACCCATCAGACTCTAAATGTCTCCCAGGCAGTGTGGTTTTCTCGTAGCATCGACTGTCAAAACCTCACTGGGAAAAAGGCTGTAGTCTTCGGCGACAACACCCATGCTGCCGCCATGACTAAAATCCTGACTCGGGAGATGGGGGTCCATGTAGTTTTAGCTGGCACTTACTGTAAATACGACCGAGACTGGTTTTGTCAACAGGTGGAAGGCCTTTGTGACCGAGTTTTGGTTACTGAAGACTACACAGAGGTTGCAGACGCCATTGCCGAAATCGAACCAGAGGCGATTTTTGGAACACAAATGGAGCGTCATGTAGCTAAACGTTTGAATATACCCTGTGGTGTGATTTCTGCGCCTATTCATATCCAGAATTTCCCCATAGGTTATCGCCCCTTCCTGGGGTATGAGGGGAGTAATCAGATTGCTGACCTGGTTTATAATTCCTTTACCCTTGGAATGGAGGACCATCTTTTAGAAATATTTGGCGGTCATGATACCAAAGAAGTGCTAACCAAGTCAATATCTGCCCAGTCAGATTTAAACTGGAGTGAGGAGGCCCTAAGGGAATTAGAAAAAATTCCCGGCTTTGTGCGTGGCAGGGTGAAGAGGAATACAGAGAAATTTGCTAGGGAAAGGGGGATTACTCGGATTACCCTGGAGGTTATGTATGCCGCCAAGGAAGCATTGGGGGCATGATTTAATCCCTTTTTTATTCTCATTTACTTTTATTTTCCCAAGCCGGGTGTGAGAATAAAGCATCAATAAATCTCACCCCTCTCAACTGATTAGACAATGGCAAATGTCCTGGGGGGGCGCTCAAATCCCATATAAATTCACCGGGATATTTTGTCCATTTGTTCCCTTTTTTCCACTTCAATTTTACCCAGAGTTGATTGTAATCCTTACCCAAACTTAACCAGATTTGTCTTTGAATCTTATAGCCGAACTTTCCCTCCGAATAAACATACCAGAGAGTATCGATTGTTTTTAAATCTGCCACGGGAAACTTCTTAACCTCCGTAAAGTAAACCCATTTTCTTCTTACCGCCCCTTCCCCTGCTAATTCGCACAATTTTTCCCTTGTCAGACTGTCAGCTTCTTGGTATTTCCTTTCTACCAATAATTGTTGCAATTCTCTGTATTCTATGTTTTTTTCTGACACCAATTCCACTAAGCCTTCGGGAAATTTATCCCTCAAAAACCTATCATTCTCCTCTGTGTTGCTGTTTCTTAAAACCTGGTATATTTTGCCTCTTATTGGAGAAACATCAGCGGTGGATACCAGAAAATCTCTCAGAAACTGGTAGCCTTTTTCCCCCTTGGTTATTATTTCGTCCACTAGCAATAGTTGGTTTTTCTCCGAGGCTTTTTCAAATTTATCTTTAATATTATCTAGCTCATCCATTGTTTTTTCCCAAAGAGAGTTTAAAAGATACTATGGGTTTGGAGTGGCAAGAAGAGTTATGATAAAAAAAACACACCTCAGCCGGGGATGTGGGTTGTAAGATTGTCTAGCGGCTTTGCTGTCCTGTCAAACACCTACTATTCTACCATCTGAACACTCAAAAGGAAATGGTAAAAAAAAGAAAAACTTTGGTAGACATAAAGTAAAAGTATTGCGCAAACACTACCAACAAGAGTATTAATGACATTAACAATCTCATTAGTCAACCAGTAAAACTTTTGTTGAAAAGTAGCGCCAATAATACTTTCTATACTGGTAGCAACAAAAGCAGAGACGACACATATAACCACACCAGTGGCATCGATAAGATTAACAAACCACCCTAAGAGGGAGATAGCCACACTAGCTACAATGCCTGCTATAGTGCCTTCCAAACTTATAGCACCTTCTGTCCCTTTTGGCACAGGTTGAAAAGTGGTAATCAGAAAGGTGCGACTTCCATATACTTTACCAAACTCACTAGCACAAGTGTCCGAAAATTTAGTAGCAAAACTAGCCGTATATGCTAGGAGAAAAAGAGATTTTGCCTGGGGAAAAAAGACAGAAGCCAAGGCACAAAGAAAGGCAACAAAGGCGCTTCCCCATACATTTTCTGCCCCTCTTTTCCCCCCCCTTTTTTCTGCTATCCCGGCGGCAATTTTTTCCTCCAACCCCAATTTAGTTATAGCGGACCCTAGGATAAAATAGAACAACACGATAACATAACCCCGCCATTGTAGACAACCCCAAATCACTACCCCCAACGCCCAAGCATTAAGATAACCGAAAACCGTTAGCAATTTTTGGGGAAGGATTAATGCCAGCAATAACAGGAGGGTGTTGACTACAACCGCCGTAAGCCAGGAATTAGATAAAATTAAAGCAACAATTTCCATACTATACTACTTATGCCTTCCTTTGTTTTTCAGGGAAGACTTGGGGATAATGCATCTTTTCGGGGAGAATCTAAGAGGCAACAGGTAAGGAAATATAACCCAATTTTTCCAAACCCCGCAAAACCTTCTCCACACTTTCCTCCAGTGTTTCTATATCCGTGCGACATTCTATTTCCGGGTTTAGGGGGGGCTCATAGGGGTCATCTATGCCTGTAAACATTTTTATTTCACCTGCTCTAGCCTTTTTGTATAAACCCTTAACATCCCTTGCCTCACATACTTCCAGAGGAGCGTTAACATATACTTCAACAAAGTTACCGATTTTAGCACGAATTTCCTCCCTGATAGCGCGATAGGGTGAGATAGCGGAAACGATAACAATCACACCATTGCGAGTGAGAAGATGAGCAACAAAACCAATACGTCTAATGTTCTCATCCCTGTCCTCTTTAGTATATCCTAATCCCTTGGTGAGATGGGTGCGCACTACGTCTCCGTCTAATACTTCTACCTTATAACCTTGTGCCCTTAATCTAGCCTCTACCTCTCTACTAATAGTAGTCTTGCCAGCACCACTTAAACCCGTAAACCAGATAGTGACTCCCTTATGTTCCATATTAACTAGATCTTGTTCTCCTTTGCTACTATTGACATGTATTGTACAAAAGGCTGACTTTTTAAACAACCAAAGGCAAACAACAATAAGCCAGTTTGATTACCGCTATTGTGGGATAAAAAGGGCGCCAGACAGTAAAACAGTGGGGAGAGGGAGAGGGAAACAAACCACTAGTTGGCTAGTCACCAACCAGTCACCACTCACTGGTGATTATACGGCGGCAAAGAAAGAAACCAAGAGAGAGAAAAGATGAATGGGTTTTTTGTATGCCTAAGAATTTCAATAGAGAATTGGGAAACTTTTTATCTTCCAAACCTACTCCACTCACTGGGCAAAAAAACGATAGTATGTTGTTGGGAGGGATTTACAAAAGACTTTTTAGGAAAGTCAAATCCAACTGACAAGCTAGGGAGTGATAATCATTCGTCTGCCATTAATTCCCCCTGTTACCCCTCTAGGAGTATCAGAGTTGGTTACTATATAGACACAGACTTTGGTAGTGGAATCAATGGGGGGAGGGATTGATGGTTTTAGCCAGACTGGCTAGCATTTTTTACTCTGAATTTAAAACAAAGCGGGAAAACAAGGCATAAAGTCGGCAATACTACCCCCAGTTAGGCGGAGCTGTTTATTATGCCCCGTTAACCCCGTAATGCCCCAAAATTAACTGCACGCCACAGAAACCACCACGCCGCTGGCTAACTCCCCGCCGACACACTGCCTCCAGGGAGGCGTCACACGGCTCAAACCCCTGAATTTGAAATAAGCTAGGAAAACAGAATGGGCCGAGGTGGATTCGAACCACCGTAGGCAGAGCCAGCGGATTTACAGTCCGCCCCCATTAACCACTCGGGCATCGACCCTTGAGTTCCCACAACCCCATATTATAACAGAGAGAGGGGGTAAAAGGCAAGGATTTTTTGATGAATTGGGGGCTAGCTTGGTTAACTAACCCCGCTGTTGTCTCTAAAGGGATGTGGTGAGGGAGGGGGAGGTAGACTGGTGAGCGGAGGTGATGGGGGATTTGAGGATATTGCTGCTAGCCACCGACTGGTTGGCAAGCTCCACCACAGGGTTGGAGAGGATGCCTAGAAGGGAGGTCGCCACAATAAGGAAAATCAGACTTACCTGGATTGGACGCATGCCGGTAAGATTCCAACGGATGGGTGGGTAGTTTCTTACCGCCTCCGACATTTCCTGAGGCTCTTTTACTACCATCATCTTCACAACTCGAATGTAGTAGTATATAGAGATTACACTAGTAATTAGACCGATGAAGACAAGGGAGTAGAGTCCAGCTTGCCATCCAGCCCAGAAGATATAGATTTTGCCGAAAAAGCCGGCAAGGGGAGGAATTCCGCCCAAAGACAGCAGGCAAAGGCTGAGTCCGAGGGTAAGGAGGGGATCTTTTTGATACAGTCCGGCATAGTCGCTAATTTTATCGGTGCCGGTGCGCAGGGAGAAGAGGATGACACAGGCGAAGGCCCCCAAATTCATGAACAGGTATAAGAATAGATAGAAGATGACGCTAGAATAGCCCGCTTCTGTGCCTGCTACTAGGCCAATCATAATAAAACCTGCCTGGCCGATGGAAGAGTAGGCCAACATCCGTTTCATACTGGTTTGGGCCAGGGCCACCACATTGCCCAGCACCATACTTAGAATGGCTAAGGCGGCGAAGATGAAATGCCACTGTTGTTCCAGAGGGGCAAACACGGTAACTAGCAATCTAACGGCAATGGCGAAACCGGCCGCCTTTGAGCCCACGGACAAGAACGCCACTACTGGTGTAGGCGAGCCCTCATACACATCCGGCGTCCATTGATGGAAGGGCACAGCGGAGATTTTAAAGGCGACCCCGGCTACCATGAACACAAGAGCGATGGCTAAGGCTAGGGATTCTATGCCTCCGGCTGCCGGCACAGTGGCCGCTATCTCATTGATATTTGTCTTCCCGCCAGATAAGCCGTAGAGGAGGGATGAACCATAGAGGAAAATGGCGGAACTTGCAGCCCCTATGAGAAGATATTTAAGGGCAGCTTCATTAGAGCGAACATCCCTTTTCATGTACCCTGTCATCAGGTAGGAGGAGATACTTAGCATTTCCAGGGAGACGAATATCATAACTAACTCCGATGCCCCCGACAACAACATACCCCCCAGGGTGGCAGTCAATAGGATGCCTACAAATTCCGCTAGGGATGTGCCCGTATTTTGGATGTAGGCAATGGACATCAGGATGGTAAGGGCTGTGGAAAGGGCGACAATGGCTCTAAATACTATGCTGAGGTTGTCCGCAGTAAAGGCCCCCAAGAAGGAATCTACATTGGCACTATTCCACTGGAGGGCAAGGGCTACCACGGAGGCCAATAGGCCCACCACTGAGAAATAGGCTAGCGGTACTGCTACTTTTCTGCCGCTTATTAGGTCTATAATTATTACCAATAATAGGGTGATTGTGACTATTATCTCGGGGAGGGTTGCCCCCACGTTGAGTTGGCTAGCTACTTGAGTAGAAAAATCCATATTCCCTTGCATAGGTTACTAATTCTTGATCAATATTAGCTGAAAAGCTGAAGATAATCTTAAGATTAGGGTTAGGGATTGGGGTTGCAGGGGTTGTCACAATGATTTGCTTATACGAGAGAGTGGGAAACGGGGCATGGGTTGATAAAACAATGCCCTTATGACTGCCTTGCGCAAGTCTGGTGTTTCTCCTGGCTTCCCCCACCATAGGGTTTCATAGTAGAAGAAGGCGACACCTAAACCATTTCTCCTAGCCTCTCTGACTTTGTTTTCTACCAAGGTGATGGGAGTGGGTTTGTTTCTCAACCCCGTGAGGATAGCCACACCAGTGGGAATTTTCTGTTTAGCTTTCTGTACTTCAGGCTGATTCAATTCTCTTACAAAACTGGCTAAGTCGTCTCGATACACCTGTATTACAAGCTCGTCCACAATGCCTAAGTCTACCCACCTCTGCCAATCCTGTAGGGAAAAATTATAGGCCTGTCGATAGGGATTGGGTGCCAAGGATACTATAAGACGAGGGTTAATTTGTTTCAGTCTCTGTCGTAGTCTAAGCATGAAGTCGGTGATTTTGTCAGCGCGCCATTTTACCCACTCCTCCTCTTGGAAATTGGCAGGGGGGTTTTTATTGGTCTCCTCCCTATATAGGCTAACAGTATAGGCGTCATAACCAAAGTCTCTTGGTAATGCTAAATGATCATCAAACTGAATACCATCCACCTGATAACGACTACAGATTTCCACCACCAAGTCTATGATTAACTGTTGTACTTCGGGATGAAATGGATTCAACCATACTACCTCCCCCGCCCCAGTCTCGCTAATAAGGCTACCATCCCTTCTGCTGGTTAACCACTGGGGGTGGTAGATGGCTAACTCCGAGGTGGGGGGAGTCATAAAACCAAATTCAAACCAGGGAATGACTAGTAAGCCATTACGGTGCGCCTGATAAACAATTTCTGCTACTATATCCCAGTTGCTTTTCCCCTTGATTATGGGAATGCCAACTCTTTTTGCCACCTCACTGTCATAAGCCACGTAGCCTGAATTCCACACTACTGGATACACGGTGTTGAAATTCAGGCTAGCTAATTCCCTCATACTCTCTGAGAGTTTTTTACCATCTAGCCAAACATCACTATCATTTTTGGTAATCCAAACGCCTCTTATTTCTGTTTGTGTTGTGGCTGATTGGCTTGCCCCCTTGAGGGGATAAAAGATAATTATCGTCAAGGAAAGGGATATGACAAATCCACTTATTAATTTTTTCATTCAGGCTTTTAAAAACTAGAGTTACCCCTTTTCCCCACCAATCATACCATATTATCCCCCTCACTTCTCCCGGCTATAATTTATTTTTCTAATGGTAACTATTAGTTTTTTCTCCTTTCTAGATACTCTTCTAACCACTGCAAAGCATTGGTTTTATCTTTCACCTTACCCTCAATATAGGCTATTTGCGCCTCGGTTAACATTTCGCCTATTAGAGGCCCCGGAGATAATTTCAATTTTTTCATTATTTCATTCCCCGTTAAAATTGGCTTTGGATGAGCTATTATGTCTTCCGGATTCAGATAACGTCCCATCAGCTCAACAATTAGTTGTTTAAATGCCTCCAAACTGCTTCTATCTTTATTGTAAAAATTCATTCTATTAGCAAGGGCAAATACTGCTAACACTGGGAAGTTATCTTGGACTGCCTGAAAGAAAAAATACTGTTTTCTTTTACTTTGCGGGAAGTCTTCGGCAAATAAATCTGGGGTGTGCTTTAGAATAGTAAGGACTGTTTTTACCTCCTGACGGGAAGATTTTAACCGCCAGAGTTCCTCCTCCGCCTCAGTCAATTCTTCACTTACCAAACACGCCAATTTAGCATCTTTGTACCACCTATATTCTTCTCCAAATTCCTGTTTAAAATTAGCAGTAATAAAATTAGCAGATTCGTCTATTATTTCCAGCAAATCCACTTTCTCCTCCGTGACGGAAGGAAAACAAATAGAAAGTAAGCCGTCCTTAAATGTCTCTTTTAGCCAGTAACTTCCCCGTTTTTCCCCCCAGAGATAATCTAATTCCTGATTCACCCTCTCCATGGCCACTCGTGCTAACAGAGGCGCCAATTTTTTAATACAATAACGGGTGTCGGATTCTATGGTAAAATCCAGTTGACAAGCTAAACGATAGGCCCTTAAAAGTCTAAGAGGATCGTCTTGTAGATTTTGAGGATTTATCATCCTGATTATGCCTTTTTGTAAGTCCTCTTGGCCTCCAAAAAAATCAATTAGCATCCCCTGTTGACAGTCAAAGGCAATGGCATTGATAGTATAATCCCGTCTCCCTAAATCGGCAAAAAGAGAATCTCCCTCCTGTTGTGCGAAATCTACAGTGGCTTGGGGGAATACCACCCTGGCGATAATGTGTATAGGATCTAATACTACAAATCCAGCACGATATTTACGGGCAATAGTCTTAGCTATCCTTATAGCATCGTGAGGCACAACAAAATCTATGTCTAGGGGTTTCCTTTTTCTCCCCAACAAGACATCTCTGACTATCCCACCCACCAAATAACACTGGGAGGGTAACAAACTCTCATCAAAGGGTAATTCGCATCCTAGAAAATCCGCAACTACTGACATATCTCTATTGTATTGAGTCTGGGATTTCTCAGTAACCAAATCTATTTTCTCCCAATCACCGCCACACCACCGGTTTGGTTAGACTTAGAATGGCTAGCCTCAGATTACATAATTTTCCCCATATAAGTACCCACTGCACTATTTTTTTGTAAAGAAAGATAATATTGGGGGACTTTAAAGCAATTGTAATAAACTGCATTTATTGGTTTAATTAAACAACTTTCTAGGCTTTCTATTTTACTAACAGCTTTTAGTAGTGGCTAATAGGATATAGGGAGTAGGATGTAGGGAGTAGGAGGGGGCGATTTTGCTTTTTTTTTCTGTATTGCATATTCCTGCATTGCAGGCGGGGGGTAATCTTATTACAGTCACCCCTCTACCCTCCCCTCACCCTTATCCAAGGCTTCAGTTATTTAGTTAGCTAGATCGACTGATATTTCTAGATAATGAAGGCTTCAGCTAGTTGACTGGATTGATATTGGATTTGTATCCAGAAAACCTCTCCCTTGTTGCCCCAAAACTTGTATTGTAACAATATATCTCCTTCTCTGGCTATTAATTCTTTGAATACTTCCGTATTTCCATCCAGTATTCTCAGTATTAACCCTGCCGGCAAACGGGATGATTTGTCGGTGGGATATAGTCTAAGAAAGATGCTATTTTGGTTGGCAGATTTTGACAGTATTCCCATCACTATAGTCAGAGATAATCCCCCTAATTCTACCCCCAAATTGAATCTTTTCCCCTACCATAAACCTGCATGAGGGTGATTGGGTTTTAACTGCCAAATACCCTCCGCCGCCAACCACCGCGTTTCCTCGTCTTGTGAGTTGGTTATGATATAATTCAATGCTTTTAAAATTTTTTCTTTGTTGCTACTATATCTCCTGGAGATTATGCTCAGTTTTTGGGCAGCTATCCTTAGCTTGCCTTCATCTTTTGTACCATAAATATCCTCCAAATTTAACACAGAGTTTGAGCGCATACTTACTGGATAAAGGGGGGTAAGATATCTGGGTATAATCCAGTTAATTTCCTCATTCAAATCCTGTAGTTTTTGCCACCCTCTACAAGTCTGATGTAATTCTTTTTCCAGCCATTCGCCTAAATTTATTGGCTGATATTTCTGGTATAACAAAAGGCGATAATTGTCATCAGCAAATAATGCCGTCCATTCCCCAAAATCTAGACGGCAGCGGATGACATCACAGTCTATAGCCTCCAATCTGGCCATCAATTTTTCCTTCTCTTCTGAAGAAAAATCAGGTATGTATACTAATTCCTCTTCCGATGATGGCAGGTATTTGCTATACAGCAACGTCGGATTAATTTCTCTTTCTATTAGTCTACTTGGGCAATGATACTGGTATAGATTTGAATTGTATTCAGCCTGTCTTTTTAGCCTTTGTCGAGAAACAAAGCCATAAACCCTTAACCTGTTACCTTCTAAGTCGACCAACACGGGAAGGAAATAGTCTCCCCTAAATCTAGGAATATCCACCCACTCCTGCGGTATTATAAATTCACTGAAATCGCCAGATTCTTCTGGCAAAACTATCAGACGGATATTATGACTCTTAACAATAATTGGACTACCATTGACAAATTGCCAAATGCTAAACAGACTATTTTCGTCCAACTCCAGGAAGATTTGATTGGCTAATTCGGGATAGATTTTTTTTAGCCAATCCCCTGTTAAGCAGCTTGCCAAAAGATTTAATAAGCAACGAGATTGAACGGTTTTTGGAAAACATTTTTTCACTCTTTCTCTAACCGTTTTGATACATTATTCAGGAATAGGCAAAAACGATTTATCCTGTTGAATGGCGGTAGGGCTGTCAAAAATATCCCCGGGAGTGTTTTGTGAGTTATTCATGGTCACATTCTCCAAGATAAGGGTGTAAATTGTTAGTCAGCAGAGGAATTTTATCGGAGTTGGTGGCACTGGAGTATAAGCCAACCCTCAGTAATGTTATAAATACTAGTCTTCCCCTGTAATGTTGGTGGCAATTGTGGGTTATACTCCCCATGCAAAGCACCTTTTATCCCCTAGAAAAGTGAATTAATTGGAGGAGGAAGATCCCATCTGTAAACAGAAAATTTGGAGTTTAGGAATTGAAAAAAGAAGTATTTCACGGGGTATAGCCGCTGTAAAAGAATCTGTCGACATGGTCTTGTTAGCCACTCGTTTTTAAGGGGTTGTTTTAACGCCCTAATTAGTCTTTCTAAGATAAACTTTCTGGCAGCGGCAATCTCCCATGATACCTGGTGTTGTTCCCTAATAGAATTGCTATAATTGGTAGACAAAATCCGGGCTATAGTTTTCTGAGGTAGTTGTAAACTTAACCGGAGGGGGGAAATTATTTTCCGACATGGATTTAAATCCCCATATGCTGACTGGATAACTCCATTAATTGTCTCATAGTCTTGTGGTGCATAGACTTCCTCCCATTGGTTGTCTTTTGAGGTAATATCCAGGGATTTAAGAGGGAATGTTTTGGGGTTACAATAATTACGGGCACAGTTAATGTAGGTTTTGATTATCCTCTCACATACCCTAGCATCAAGGGAAGGCAGGGGTAGGTGGTATTTTATTGCCAGGAAAGGGGGAGGGGGTGGTGTTTGATTTTCCTCTGTCACTGATGGGGAATAAATAAGGCAAAAACATTCCCACACTGGTAGATACTGTTGTAGAGTCTCACCCCCATAACCCCCTATTATCTCCAAACACTTTCTCCGACTGGTGGGTTTAAATTGTTTTAACAATCCCCCATGGTATGGCTTTTTCCAACTTAAATGCCGGTATGCTTCATCCACCAGTTGAGATTCAATTATTTTATACCTGCCATAATTAGCTAGTTTTGTGCCACGTGGTGACGTTGCCAGTGATTTACCCCACTGAAAGTAATCCTCCCAAGTGGGGGAATTAGAATAACCTTCCAGGCGTCGATACACATTCTTTGAGGCGAAAAAACAACATTCTTGAAGATAGGCAGTTAGATGTTTCTCCCTGAGTTTGTCTTCTTGTTGTCTGAGAAAAAGCAATAGGTTTGTAGCAATCACCTCCTCATTTCTCTCTAACCCCCTGTCTAATAGTAACCTTATATTCCTCTCTAGTGATGGCTCAATTTGCCAGCAGGTATCGGGTAACTGTTTTCCCTTGAGTTTTTTGAGAAACAGAAAGGAGGAAAACCGCATGACTCAATGGGATGGATTCATGGTGGAAGTAGAATGGGGATTTTTGCTTAACCCTTTCCCCTTCTACCCACTTATCCCTAATACTTTTGTCATTTATGCACCACAAAGAAACTTCTTCTTCCACAGATACGCCGCCACAACATCGAATAAAGTCACCAGTTAGTCTGGTGTGGGGTTAGTCTGGTAGGTGGGGGTTAAAGTTAAACTATAATTCGTATCCCGGTTAACAATTATATTCCACTACAACCATGTCTTTTGTGCCTCTACATCTTCATACTGAGTATAGTCTACTAGATGGCGCCTCTCAGATTCCGGCTTTGATAAAACGCGCGGCGGAGTTACAACTGCCTGCCATTGCCATTACTGATCATGGTGTGATGTATGGTGCAATACAATTAATTAAACATTGCCTGGAGAAAGGAATCAAACCCATTATCGGCAATGAGATGTATGTCATCAACGGCGATATTACCACCCGCCACAAGCGAATCAAAAAATACCACCAGGTGGTTTTAGCAAAAGATAAGCAAGGTTATCGCAATCTAGTCAAACTCACCACCATTTCCCATCTTCAAGGATACCAAGGCAGTGGCATTTTTGCCCGTCCTTGTATTAATAAAGATTTACTTAAAAAATACAAAGAGGGATTAATTGTCACTAGTGCCTGTTTAGGGGGAGAAATTCCCCAAAATATTCTAGCAGGAAACTATAAAAAAGCCAGAGAGATTGCTAAGTGGTACAGAGATGTTTTTGCCGATGATTTTTATTTAGAAATACAGGATCATGGCTATAGGGAGGACAGAATTGTCAATGTGGAGTTGGTAAAAATAGGAAAAGAATTAGACATTAAGATTATTGCCACTAATGATTCCCACTATGTTTCCTGTTATGATGTAGAAGCTCATGATGCCCTTTTATGTATTCAAACCAATAAGAGAATAGATGAGGAAAATAGACTTAGATACTCTGGCACAGAATACCTTAAATCCGCGGAAGAGATGCGGCTTTTATTCAGAGATCATCTGGATAGCGATGTAGTTGAACAGGCTATCAAAAACACCTTGGAAATAGCAGAAAAAGTCAAACCCTATGACCTTCTAGGAGAATTCCGACTGCCTAAATTTGAAGTTCCACCTGGACACACTCCAGCCACCTATTTACACGAAATTGCTTGGGAAGGATTGTTAAAAAGACTAAAATGTGTCCAACGCGGTGAAGTGCCAAAAGAGTACCGAGAAAGGCTAGAATATGAGCTAAAAATGATTGAGAAGATGGGATTTTCCACCTACTTTTTAGTAGTTTGGGACTATATAAAATTTGCTAGAGATAATAATATTCCAGTGGGACCGGGAAGAGGCTCAGCCGCAGGCTCACTAGTGGCATATTCTCTAGGAATTACTAACATTGACCCTGTTTATCATGGCCTATTATTTGAACGATTTTTAAATCCCGAGCGGAAATCTATGCCTGATATTGACACAGATTTCTGTTTTGAAAAAAGACAACAGGTTGTTAAATATGTCACCGAAAAATATGGGGAAGCTAATGTGGCCCAAATTATAACTTTTAACCGTATGACTTCAAGGGCAGTGTTAAAAGATGTAGCCAGGGTGATGGGAATACCCTATGCAGAGGCAGATAATATGAGTAAATTAATCCCAGTATCCAGGGGAAAACCCACTAGATTAGAAGTGATGATTTCCGATGAAACCCCCTCCCCAGAGTTTAAGGAAAAATACGAAAATGACCCTCTAGTAAAGCGTTGGATTGACATGGCAATTAGACTAGAAGGCACTAACAAAACCGTGGGAGTTCATGCTGCCGGAGTGGTTATTTCCAGTCAGCCTTTGGACGAAATTGTGCCTCTACAACGCAACGAGGAGGGCGCTATTACTACTCAGTATTCCATGGAAGATTTAGAGTCTTTGGGATTGCTAAAAATGGACTTTCTGGGACTAAAAAATCTGACCAACATCCATAAGACTGCTGAGTTAATCAAACAAAATCAAAACCTAGAAATAAATGTAGAGGAATTGCCCCTAGGAGAAAGAAAAGCCTTAGAAATTATCTCCAGGGGTAATAGCAAAAAATTGCCGGAAGACGTGGCAAAAACCCACAAACTACTAGAGTCAGGAGACTTAGAAGGCATCTTCCAATTGGAATCGGAGGGGATGAAACAAATCGTCAAAGACTTAAAACCGTCGGGCATTGAAGATATATCCTCCATTTTAGCCCTATATCGCCCCGGACCACTGGATGCAGGCCTAATACCCCTGTTTATAAATCGCAAACATGGTAGGGAGCCTATCACATATGAGCATCCCCTACTAGAACCCATTTTAAAGGAAACCTATGGCGTTTTGGTATATCAAGAACAAATCATGAAAATGGCACAAGACTTGGCAGGTTATACCCTAGGAGAAGCCGATTTACTCCGTCGCGCCATGGGTAAGAAAAAGCCAGAAGAAATGAAGAAACACCGGGAAAAATTTATTGATGGTGCGGTCAAAAATGGGGTGCCCGAGGATATTGCTGAAAAACTATTTGAACAAATGCTAAACTTCGCCGAATATTGTCTGAGTTATGACACGGAAATTTTAACTGTAGAATATGGGGCACTTCCCATTGGCAAAATCGTCGAAGAAAATATAAAATGTCATGTATATACTGTGGACGAAAATGGCTTTGTTTACACCCAACCCATAGCCCAATGGCACCATCGCGGCTTGCAGGAAGTCTTTGAATACGAATTAGAAGACGGCAGAATAGTTAGGGCTACACCAGACCACAAAATTATGACAAAAGATGGTAGAATGTTGCCCATTGACGAAGTTTTCTCCAAAGGACTAGAACTATTTGAATGCCCCTTCCAAATTCCCACTGGGAATATGAAAAGTTAACGGTTATTTTTTATACTGAACCTCAGTTTCCTCTGACACTTTTTCCTGTTCACATCTAATGGTTTTTACTTAGAGATAGTTACTAATGGTAGCTTTTTTACCACAAAAATATGAAGTAAAATTAATTTTTTTTACAAACAAAAAAAAAAACACAAAGACGTCATCAGCATTGTAAAATAGGGGTGGGAAGAAAAACTTAAGACTTTGTTAAAAAAGCCTTGGAGGTATCTCTCCGGGGAAAGGATAGGTGTCCAGTAGACGTGGGTAACACCCAAAGGAGTAAAAGATGGACGTAAATGCCGAAAAAATACTCCCTACACTGAGGGAGAAACTAGCTCAACTGTATGATGACAAAGCTACGGGGGAATTGACAATAAGAGGGGAATATGCCCTAAAAACCTTTTACCTCCTTTCCGGCAGACTGCAGTATGTAACCGACTCAGTCCACCGAGTTAGACGTTGGTTAAGGGCCCTCAGTCAATTCGTCCCCGACTGGAATTATCCCAAAAAAGTCTTGACTTGTCAACCCTGGGAGTATGATTTGTTATACCAGGGGGTGAGTGGTAAAGCCATAACCCTGGAAGATGCCAAGCAGATAATAGCCTCTGTGTTGAGAGAGTGTCTGTTGGAAATTTCACTTGAGGACCAAATTGAGTTACAATGGCACCCCACAGAGAGGGTTAAAAGCACCTTCTCCTATTTCCTCAGTCTAGTACCCACGGATACTCACTCAGTATTCGAAGAAGTAGAGGCTATCAGAGACAACTGGATAAGGGGTGGTTTAACTCTCATTAGGCCCTCCCTGGCGCCGGTTTTGTTGGAAAAGGGGAAAAGCCTAGTGAAAAACCCCCTGCAACTAAAATACCTCAGTGGTGAGTATACCATCTGGGATATAGCTTTGAAGTCTAAACAGAGGGTGGACAACACAGTTTCTTCCCTACTCAACTGGCAAGAAAAGGGCCTAATTGTCTTCAATCCAGTGGCGGATTTGACCATCGAAATTGAAGACTATACCAACAGAAGTGAAGATTCCTCCGCAACGGCAGCAGCGGCAAAGCAAACAGTAAAAGAGGAGAAAAAACCGGTATTGTTACCAGAAGAAAAGGAAGAATATGTTGAAGTGACAATACAATCCCCAAGTGTTTCCAAGAGGGGAGATGAACCCTTAATAGCCTGCATTGATGACAGTCCCATTGTGGTTCATAATCTGAAAAAAGTCCTTCAAAGGGCAGGGTTTGATGTGTTAGCTATAAACGAACCGATGGCGGGATTTGCTAAGTTAATTGAACATAAGCCCGACTTAATCTTGTTGGACTTAAACATGCCCAATGCCAACGGGTATAGTGTATGCAAATTCTTACGGGAAAGCCCGGTATTCCACAAAACCCCCATCATTATTCTAACCGCCCAAGACAGTTCCGTCGATAGGGCAAAGGCAAAACTGGTTGGGGCTACTGATTTCCTCAATAAATCCGCCAGCGAGGAGGAATTACTTAGTCTAATTGAAAGACATCTCCCCGCTAAAATCCAAAAAAACCAGATGATTACGGGTTAGGAATTTATACTTCCCCGGAGGAGCACATTTTTTCTTTTTGCAGCACACTATACTGGAAGTCCTCCCCGTTATGTTTATAATCCTAACAGAGTATTGAGAAATGTAAAACGGAGGAGGAAATAAGGGCCCGTATGGAAGGTAGTTTTTTGTCTCAATGGCAGGAAAAGATAGAGAACATTTACCGGGAAAAAGCCAGTGGTAAACTGCTTTTACAAGAGAAAAATGGGGACACCAAAACAGTTTTTTTCCACAGGGGCGTGTTGCAGTATACAGTATGTAAATTTACAAGGAGGAGACGTTGGCAAAGGGCAGTAGCAACAAAATACCCTCAGTATGCCACGGGGTACTTTGAAGGACAATTGTGGGAGTATGAATTGCTACGCCGGGGAGTTGTGAAAAAGGAAATTACCCTGCCACAGGCCAAGTCTGTTATAAGTCAAGTGACGGAAGAATGTCTGCTGGAATTGTGTCTCAGTGGGGGGGTGAAATTGGAATGGCAGGGGAGAGAAAAGACAGACTCTTCGTCTTTCGCCTATTTCCTCAGTCTTCCTCCCTCAGAAATCCTCGAAATTAACAACAGGGTAACTAGACTAAGTCAACAGTGGTTGAAGGAAGGCTGGCAAAAACCTAACCTGGCGCCCCTTTTGTCAGAGGAGGGGAAGACTGTTTTTAAAGACGCCCCCCAAAGGGGTTATCTCAACGGTAACTATACCATGTGGGACATAGCCGCTTCCCTAAAACAGCCTATAGAGGTGGTGGCCAAATCCCTCAAAGACTGGGGGAATAGGGGCCTGATTACCTTTGTAACCCCGCCGCCAGAAGAAGGGGAAAAAACCACTGCCGATGCTGTCAAAAAAGCCCAAAGGGGTCAAGAGGGGGAAAAAAACAGGGACAATTATCTAATTGCCTGTATTGACGATAGTCCTGTAATACTGCAAACCCTCAAGAAAATTCTACAGGAGGCCGGATTTGCCACCTTACTTATCAGCGAACCAATGGCAGGGTTGGGCAAAATACTAGAGCATAAACCGGACCTGATTATACTGGACTTGAACTTACCTAACGCTAGTGGCCACAGTGTCTGTCGGTTTTTACGGGAAAGCCCCGTTTTTCAGAATACGCCCATTATTATCCTCTCTGCCAAAGACGGCACTTTAGATAAAACCAAAGCTAAGTTAGCCGGCGCCACTGATTTTCTCCCTAAACCCCCCGTAGCCGACAAGTTGATTGCCACTGTTAATCTTTATCTGTCTTCTATCCCCATGGCAAAACAGTCGGGAGTCCATTGACAGACAGTATGTCAAAAAAGATTAAGTAATTGTTACGCCACGGGGAAACAATTGTAGGATCTCTGTAGGAGGGGCTCCCCGTGACCTGGGAAGGGGATGCCGGCGGCCACTTGTTGGCAATGAATTGGCAGTGATTAGCAATAACCCTTGTCAAAGACAATGATTGAAGATGCAGAACTAAGGGAAATATATCAGGTTTCTGGTGGGGAACATGTACAAAATCTGGAAGCCGGGCTGTTGAGTCTGGAAAAGGAGCCCCAAAACCAGGAGTTGTTGGCAACTCTTCTGCGGGAGGCCCATAGTCTTAAAGGGGACTCCCGGGTAGTAGGGGTAAAATCTGTAGAAACCCTGGCTCACCAGTTGGAAGAGTTGTTTGGGGGCCTGAAAAATGGCACCCTAGAATGGTCAAAAGACCTGGGGGATGCCATGTACACCGTAGTAGGGGCATTGGGAAAATTGGTACACGAGGCGGTGACAGACGAGGCCAGTGGCGTAAACCCTGACCAGTTGAGCCGCCTTCTGGAAGCCTTCCTGCCCCAATCCCAAACGTCATCCTCTACTGCCGCAACGGCTTACACCCACGAGCCCCCATCCCCCATTCCCCAATCTCCCCTCTTCATTGAGGATGAATCTCTGCGGGAGATTTACAGCATCTCCCAAGAAGAGCACCTAAACAAAATAAAGGCTCATTTATCCCTCTTGGAGGAAAATCCGGACTGGGAAATCCCTGACGAACTCATTAAGGAAATAGAAAGCTTTGAGTTGGACTCCCGTTTTGTGGGCCTGGATATTATTGAGAATATACTCCACAAGTTTCGGGGGGTTTGCGAAACCTTCAAACAAAAATCCAAAAGTCTACCTCTCCAAGCCAATAAAACCCTTCAACAGACACTCCAGGTCGTCTCCTCCCTTTGCCAATGTGCCCTCAACGGCGCTGCTATACAAGTAGACTATGAGAAGGCTATAGGGACACTGGAGCACCTACAAGGGCAAGGGGATGAGGAAGAGGAGAAAAAAAGGCAGTATTACGGTCGTAGGAGAAGTGACAGACAACTGGACACCATCAGGGTACCCACCCAATATTTAGACGCCCTGATGATTCACACTGGGGAGTTGAGGGTGGCTAAAACCAGTCTGGCACACATCGAGGAAAGGATAAAAGACTTAAAAACCATCTGGGAAGGCTGGAAAAAAGGGGGAGGACAAAAAGGTGTATGGGCCCGTCTGGACGAGTTAGTGTCCCTCCTACAAACCAGTATTGCAGAAAATAACAGTCGTCTGGAAACCATCTGCCGGGAGTTAGATGACAAGGTTAGAACTCTAAGGCTTTTGCCCCTATCTACCATTTTTCTCCTGTTTCCCCGGGTGGTAAGGGATTTGGCGGCTGAACAGGGAAAACAAGTAGAATTTGTGATGGAGGGGGGAGAACTGACGGTGGATAAGCAAATCCTAGAAGACATGAAAGATCCCCTCTTGCATCTATTGCGCAACGCAGTAGACCATGGTATTGAAACCCCCGCAGAAAGACAGGAAAAGGGTAAAAACCCAGTGGGCAGAGTCTGGCTAAAGGCCACCGCCACGGGGAGTAATGTGGTGATTGAGGTGGGGGATGACGGTAGAGGGTTGGACTTGGACAAAATAAGACAAACCGCCCTCAAACGAAAACTCTACACCGCCGAACAGTTGGCGCAAATGACACCCCAACAACTACGCGCCCTTATCTTCCTCCCCGGTTTCTCCACCCGTAGCTTCGTCACAGAAATTTCCGGTAGAGGTGTAGGACTTGATGTATTACGAAATAATGTAGAAAAATTAAAGGGCAACATTTCCCTTGAATCCTCCCCGGGTGGAGGTACTGTCTTCCGCATAACTGTTCCCAGTACTGTTTCCAGTCTAAATGTAATGCTTTTTGAGGTACAGGGAATAGTTCACGCCTTGCCCACAGATGCCATCGTCCAAACCCTACTGATAAAACCGGAAGAAATATACACCCTGGAGGGCAGGCCCACTATTTCTGTGGGAGGACAACCGGTAACCTTGGTGAAAATGGCCGATTTGTTGCAATTACCTGCCACTGTTGCCAGCAACCAGAAACAGAAAAGACGAACACAACAACAAGCCACTCTCAAAAAAGCCATAATCTTGCAGGTAGAGGGGGAAATGATGGCCTTCGAGGTGGATGACTGCAAACAGGTGTTGGATGTGGTAGTCAAACCCCAAAGCAGGCTGTTAAAGAGGGTGCGTAATGTCACAGGGGCAACTATCTTGGGTAATGGCGACGTGTGTATTATTCTCAATCCCCACGACTTAGTCAAATCTGTCCGCCACACCACCACCCCTCTCACCCCAGTTGTCTCAGAAGAGGCGCCAAGGGAACGAAAACCGGTTGTATTACTAGTAGAAGATTCTATAGCCGTGCGCACCCAAGAAAAACGCATCCTAGAGAAGGCCGGTTACGAGGTGGTTATTGCCGTAGATGGGGTCGACGGCTACAACAAACTGCTGTCTGGACTACAGGTTGATGCCATCATCTCCGACATCGAAATGCCCAATATGAATGGGCTCGAATTCACAGCCAAGGTGCGTCAACACCCTGAATTCCGGGAAGTCCCTATAATTATTGTCACCTCCCTTGCCAAGGAGGAGGACAAGAGAAAGGGAGCCCAAGTCGGAGCTAATGCCTATATAGTAAAAGGGCAATTCAACCAGGATGTTCTCCTGGAAACCCTTGATAGACTTATATAATTAACTTGTAAAATAAATACTACATAAAAAGGACTGACACAAACTATGGTAGGCCTATTCAAATCCCAAAAACTACAGGACAGAATACTCCGCGGCTACTCCCTCCCGCTGGGGGTATTAGTGTTGTTCGGCATAGTCATCGGTACTGTTGTCCAATTGAACAATAGCGTAAGAGAAGACCTAGCTCGTGCCAATAGGGTAATAGAAAATATGAGGGAAACAGTAATAGGCGCCTCTCGCGCTTTACGAGCAGCCAGGGGTGCCGCCCTCTTCCCAGAAGAATTGGCTTCTTATCAGGAGACTTATGGGAAAGCAAGAGAGAAAATTGAAAAACATGCCCCCCTTGCCCTGGCGGAAATACGAGAGGAGAAAATAAAAGAACTATGGACAGAATTTGAGAAGCAATTAGGGGAGTTAACAGAAGGAACAGATGAGGTGATGAAATTACTGGCCGCCGGCAAAACCCAAGAGGCTGTTCAAAAAATAAAAGGGATAAGGGCGGCCGGTTTGGATGAAAAGGCGGATGAGATAATAAAGGCAGAAAATGAAATTATCGAGTCCATTGGCAAACGGGCTGAATTGATAGGAAATATAGCTATACTGATAACCCTGGTAGGGATTTTTGGGGGTGGTGGTTTTAGTCTGGTACTGGCCAACAACATTGCTAAAGCCATTGCCCAGGAAATTCAACAGGCGGTGGCTCAAATTTCTGCCTCCGCCGCCCAAATTGCCGCCTCTATGGAGGAACAGGAGAAAACGGCCAGTTTACAGGCGGCATCAGTGAATGAGACTACCACCACCATGGACCAGTTGAGGGCCTCGGCACACCAGTCAGAAGAACAAGCCGCCGCCGCCGCCACCGCTGCCCAAGAGGTACTACGGTTGGCCCAACAGGGGAATCATTCTGTAGAAGAGACGGTGGCCGCTATGATAGACCTGAAGAACAAAGTGGGCGCCATCGCCGACCAAATTGTCCGTCTCTCCGAACAAACTAGTCAAATCGGCAGTATATCCTCTCTGGTAAACGATTTAGCCCAACAAACCAACATGCTAGCCCTAAACGCCTCAGTGGAGGCAGTGAGGGCCGGGGAATATGGAAAGGGCTTTGCCGTGGTGGCCGAAGAAATACGGAAACTAGCCGAACAAAGTCGTCAATCCGCCTTGCATATTGGTCAACTAGTAACAGATATCCAGAATGCCATTAATACCACCGTAATGGTAACCGACGAAGGCACAAAAACTGCCAATGCCGGCATGTCCATCACGGAAAACACGGCCAAGGCCTTTTCTTCCATTGTGGAAGCCATCAACACTGTGGCCATGAATAACCAACAAATCCTTCTCAATATCCGTCAACAGGGCAAGGCAGTAGAACAAGTTTTGGAGGCCATGGAGGCCATCAATAAAGGGGCACAGGAGGCCGCCGCTAGCATTACCCAGGTAGGAGCAGGTACTGCCCAGTTAAGTGCCACCGCAAAAAATCTGGAGTCCATGATCTAATGATTCCTCCATTGTCTTAAACTAAAAATAGGAGGTAACAAAGGCCGAGTAGCAAGGTTTCAGCGGCTAACCGCCCCTATGACCATCAAAGTACTACTAGTGGAAGACTCTCCCGTAGCCCTCACCATAATAAGACGTATTATTGAAAGTGCAGAGGATATGACACTGGTGGGCACGGCGAGGAGTGGGGTGGAAGCCCTGGAATTGCTGTCCAAAGTGAAACCAGACATTGTCTGCACCGACTTGATGATGCCGAGGATGAACGGGTTGGAGTTAATCCACAAGATAATGACCACCAACCCGGTGCCCATCCTGGTCATCAGCGGCTGTATTCAAGAAGACGACGAGAATAATATATTCCAACTTCTAGAAGCCGGCGCCGTAGACATCTTCCCCAAACCTGCTAGTGGGACTCTACAAGAATACGACTCTATCCGCGAGCGATTACTGGAGAAAATCCGTGTAATTGCAGGGGTCAAGGTCTTCACAAAAAGGGTTCGTCCTGCTAGAATAAGACTGGTGGATCCCTGGGAAAAACCGGTCAAAGTCCACAAGCCCCCGGCAACGCCGTTACAAGAAGCAACACAGTCCAGTACGAGCCCAATAGCAGTGGTGGCCCTGGCAGCTTCTACGGGGGGCCCCCAGGCCTTTCAGGAGGTGTTAGGCAGTCTGCCAGCGGATTTCCCGGTGCCTCTTCTCTGCGTCCAACACATTAGTACAGGCTTTTTGAAGGGGTTTTTGGAGTGGTTGCAGGGTAATATCCCTCTGCCCGTGGTAATAGCAAAAACAGGGGAAAAACCACAACCCGGCAAGGTATACTTCCCCCCGGAAAGAATGCATCTTAGAATTGACGGCCAAGGACGATTTTACTGCGGCGATGACACCCCCGTAGACAACCACAACCCCTCCGCTACTGTTCTCTTTGAAACTGTGGCCCACTACTATGGCCCCTCCGCCGTAGGCGTTTTAATGACGGGCATGGGCAGAGACGGTGCCAGAGGCCTTCTCACCCTCAAACAAAAAGGCGGTTATACCATCGCCCAGGACGAATCTTCCTCTATCGTCTTTGGCATGCCCCAGGAAGCCATCAAACTCGGTGCCGTCCACAAAGTCCTTCCCCTCCCCCACATCGCCCCTCATCTCCTTAAACTTCTCCAATCCCGTGGCTTTCTCTCCTCTCCCGATTCCTTAAGTGGTGTTTAGTCTTTTTTTACTACTCTCCCTCTTCCCCCCTTTTTTTTGTTAATTAATGTTTAGCTTATTGTAACATCCTCCCCCCCAAAAATCTCTCTATCCCTCTCCCTTCCCCCTCTTTTTTGTAACAAAAACTATTTAAGTAATTTTAAGTAAACAAAAAAGGGCAGGAGCCCCCTCCGAATACCATTTTATCTCTTGAAAGAGAAAATGTCAAGGGGAAAAGGAAAAGAGGAGGGCTAAAAGTAAAACAAAAGTTAAAAGAGATTCAAAAATGAGAAAAAGGGGTAAACTGAAGTAAGAGGTGTGGAAAGGAGGAAGGAGAAGCAAACGGGCGGCGAAAAGGTAAAGAGAAAAAGTAAGGGTGAAGGGGAACTATGTTAGAGTAAATGTCAGAAATTTCATCCAAAGGGAGATGAAGGTAAAAAAGGGTTAAAAAGAGGCGAGAAAATGAATACAGAAATAATTTCTCCAAGGCTAAGAGAGGAGTTTGTCAGCCTTATTGCCCAACAGACGGGGATAGAAATAAAAAGTCAAAACTACGGAGCAATGGGGGATTGTATAATAAATAGGATGCGGGAATTAAACCTGCCAAACCCGGAAAGCTATTACGAATTATTGGCGTCTGAAACCAGCGAAAGCGAAGAGGAATGGCAAAGATTTGTATGTCTAATAACTAATAAAGAAAGCTATTTTTTTAGGGATAAAGGACAATTTAAACTGCTACGACAAGTGATTTTACCCGAATTAATCCGCAACAATCAGAGAATAAAAACGTTACGTATTTGTAGTGCGGGATGTTCTACTGGACAGGAACCATATTCTGTGGCTATCCTTATAAGGGAATTAATACCTGATTGGGAAGACTGGCAAGTTGATATTATAGGACTAGACATTAACAGGGAATCCCTAAAACAAGCGCAAAAAGCACTATATAATACGTGGTCATTTCGACAGGTGGAAGAGGAAATAAAACGGCGTTATTTCAAGAATCTGGGAGGCTACTATCAACTGAATGAAGAAATAAAACGATTGGTGAGATTCAGACAATTCAATCTTGTTAGGGATGAGATGCCAAATGCCGAGATGGGATTGAGTGACATGGATTTAATTATCTGTAGGAATGTGTTTATTTACTTCACCGAGACGGCTATTGATAAGGTGGTAATGAAATTTTATAACACCCTCAGACCCAATGGTTATTTAATCACAGGACATGCAGAATTGAGCAACAATCAGGTGAAAGTCTTTCAAACGAAAATTTTCCCAGAATCGGTAGTATATCAACGCCGTGGTGGCAAATTACCCGCAGCCAGTGTCAGCGTCTCCAAGACAAACACCACTACAATTCAGCCTAAACCCCAAACTTTTAGATTTTCTACACCCCAATCCCCACCTCCATCCCCGCTAGTAACTATGGCTATCCCCCCCGCCAATTCCCCCAAACCAATTATCAACCCTCCACCTCCCATCACTTTTGTGGAGGAGGAATTGCTGGCGGAGGCTAGAAGACTAATTCAGCAAAAATCCTATTACCTAGCCGAAAAAAAGTTACAGACCATTTTAAGACAATCCCCTCACCATTATACTGCCACCTATTTGATGGCGGAAATCAATGCCAATCTTGGCAGGTATGATGTTGCTAGGAAATGGTGTCACGCCGCTATGTCTTTAGACAATTTGCAAGTAAAACCCTATTTACTCCTGGCACAAATAGAGGAGGAAGAGGGGAATATAGAAGAAGCCAAGGAAGCCTTAAAGAGAGTTATTTATCTCCAACCAGATCACTTTATGGCCTATCTTAGTCTAGCAAATTTATATCAAAATAGTGGGGATATGGACAGAAGTAAGAAATTGAGAAACACAGCCTTAAAAATTTTAGAAAGGATGCCAAAGAATCACAAGATAGAAGAATTAGATGACATCTCTGTAGGTGACTTGTTGAGACAGTTACAAGACATTTCGGCTTAATGGCGAGGGGTTTCGCTATAACACAGGCTATATATGAAACCATGGCTGACTAACTGCCACTTTTATTATTCTGACACCATAACAAGCCCAATGGTAGAAATAAATGGCTATAGTTTGCTTTAGTCAAATACCAGGGGAGACTCTCTTGCTGAGAGAGATTATTTCCTAGCATGGGAGTATAACTAATAAGTAGAAGTGAAACAATGAGACATTCCGGAAAGTGGCACAATAGGCTAATTAACACAGTGGGTGGGGAGGTGATTGTTTAAGATAGTAAGTCAAAAGGGGTTTTAATCTGACGAGGGAGGCGGTTTAAGACAGTTAAAAGGTGTTAAACCCTAAACGGATTCTAACATTATCCATTTCCCGACAGAACTAAATGACACACATGGGGGAGACTATTAAAAAAAAAATCTACTTGTTGACAAGATTGAAAGAAGTTTTAGCTAGAGGAGAGTGATGGTGTGAGAGGATTAAACGAGATTGTTGCCGAGATGGTTTCTGCCGCAGAGTGATTTGCTTGACACTATTGATAGAGGTTTCAGCCTAACTAACGCCAAGGTGAGAAGGTGTCTCAGCTGGGGAGGTGATTATCCGGCTAAGTGGTGAAATAATTAGACAGGTTAAATGACATTCGGCTGGGTGGTTGACGTGATTTACAACAGACTAGTTTACAAGAGGCTAAAAGGGTTTGTTACCCAGTTACAACAGATTATAAGGTTAAACAATATTTGGCATAGTAGAAAACAGTAAGACACATCAGCGTGATACCGAGGAAAGCTACTTGTGGAGATGGTTACAGGAGGTTATAGTTTTGGGGTGGGAGAAGGTGAGGATTTGACAGAATTACAAAAGGTTTTGGCTAGGAGAAAGGCGACTGTGTCTGATGGAATTAAATGATATTATTGCGACATACATACTGGGAGACGCTAACTAAAAACTGAAAAGGGTTAGAAGGTGTTTGTAAGGAGGGGGTAATATGGTCGCAAGTTGAAAAAAAGATGTTTTGGCATCAAGGGGAATGATATTGTTTCCTAATGGCAGAAAGCAGTAAGATATAAGTTAGAGGCAAAAAGTGATTGTTTGACAAGGTTTAATTTGCCTAATGCCATGGGGGGTGGTGTTAAAAAGTGTTTCCGAAGGAGGTGACTATCTGATGGAGGGGGATAGGTTGAAGAGGAGGCAGGAAACAACGAGATGTTTACACTGGATGCCATGATAAGCCGAAATAGAGACGGTTATAAAACGTTTCAGGCTAATACCATCTGGAGTTAGTTAAAAAGTGTTTCGGCTAGAAGAGAGATGATTTTATGATAGAAGAGGGCTAATTATATGAGGGAATTGAATTAGGAGGTGTTGCGGGGTTAAGTAGATGAAAGGGGGGATAAGGTTATTGACTAGCTATTTGCTTGACACAGAGGGGAGGTGGTTGATTGACTAGTTGGAATTGTTTCTCCTTGATGGCAAGGATGGCAAAAAAGACTCACTTTCCCACCCAGTCAGACAGTCACAGGGTATTTTAAGCAAAAGTGCCAGGGGAAACAAACTGGCTAACACAGTTAAAAAATGTTTTAGGCTGATAAGCAGAAAAATAGTTGCTAGCGGCGGTTGTAGGAGGAGGGAAATGGCTTACTATCTAATTTTCAACCACAGTAGTTTAACTTATGGGTTGCCTGCAGAGGAAATTCAAGAAGTATTTTTTATCCCCGAATTGACACCAATTCCCGACGCACCGGAAGACATGGTGGGAGTGATAAACTTAAGAGGGGAAATTCTGCCAATAATGGATTTAAATATTCGTTTTGGCTATGAGACGAATGGATACCAAATAAGTGACACCCTTGTAGTGGTAAGGCATGAAGAATTAAAAGTGGGATTAATAACTAAC
This sequence comes from Geminocystis sp. M7585_C2015_104, assembly GCA_015295805.1. Lineage (NCBI taxonomy): Bacteria > Bacillati > Cyanobacteriota > Cyanophyceae > Chroococcales > Geminocystaceae > Geminocystis > Geminocystis sp. M7585_C2015_104. The sequence continues at coordinate 33,772 of DVEF01000028.1, forward strand.
CATGTAGATGATGTAGGCATAATTGAGGAGGAAAACATCACTCCCGAGTTGCCTTATGACAGGGGAAGTGAGGAATTTAAACAGGAGAAGTTTATTAAGGGTGTAGCAAAAAAGGAAGACAAGATTATCTTTTTGCTAGACACAGAAAAGCTGCTAAGATATGTAGAATCCCAAACACTATCTCTAGAATTAGACTTATTTCAGTTGCCTGCCGATGGGGTGGAGAAAGGGGAAAGAAGAGAAGACACAACCACAGAGACAGAGGAAAGTCAACAGCAGAGAAAATACAGAAAAACAGACTTTTTCCCCAACATAACAGAGGATGAGAAGAGGATACTCAGAGAAAGAGCAAGCCGTTTGAGACAATCAATACAATTCAAAGACTTCACCGGTTTAAAACCCGTTGCCGTATTTAGTCTAAACCAAGAGTATTTCGGAGTAGAATTATCCCTGGTGAGGGAATTCATAAAATTCAAGAAATACACTCCAATCCCCTGCACCCCTGAGTTTGTGGTGGGTAACATTAACCTTAGGGGGGAGGTGATTACCCTAATAGACATTAGGAGGGAATTCAATTTAACACCAACTTCTTTGACAGAAGAAACACCGGCAATAGTTGTGAATGTAGACGGGATTGTAGCCGGCATAGTCGTAGACGAAATCAAGGAAATTGCCATGATTAATCCTCAACAGTTACAAAAGGGAGAAAGGAGTGAAGAGGTTAAAATCCAGCAGGAGTATTTACAGGGGGTAATCCCCTATCAAGAGAAAATGCTAGCCATTATCAACCTAGCAGAAATCATGAGTAGTGGCAAGCTGATTGTGGATGAAGCGGTTTAGGAGGGTGGGGGTTATTGGGGAAGCTGATCGTGTACGAATGATAATCATTCGCATAATCCTAGGAGGAAGTACTGTGTAACAAATGTTGACAAATATGTTGTGAAAGAAGAAGTGAAAAAATGCCAACAAGAGTAAATTAAAGTCAAGACTTCAAGACTTTATTGGCAAAACCGGTAGAGGGACATGGTGGTATATTTTAACCCGGGTTGCCACCTATAACCTACTAACCCGTCATCGGCAAGCATAACCTAGGCATGTTATATGACAATGATGTTTTGGCTTGGGGTTCGTCATTGATATTGATTTGTTATAACTTAACGGGGTGATTTAAAGTTAAGTCATTGCACACCTTTTACCATGGATTTGCGGGTGGTTGTTTTATTATTTCAAAATTTCCTGTAGGTGGCAACTTGGGTTATTATAAAGGAGTAAAATGGGGTGTTGGTAGTCTTAACCGGGAGAGTTTGTCTTAAATAGGAAACTGACTATTTTATGGGGTTGAATCACCTGGGGCATCTCATTAAAGGTATGGTTTTCCAGCAGGTTTACCCCGTGGGAAAATGCCAAACCTAGATTGTTTTGTATTTTTAATTGGCATTTTTTGCCTTCACTCTCATACAGTCTTAGAATATACTTGTCTGGACTGTTTTCTGCCTGTTTAAATGCCATTAAGATTAGACTGTTATCCCCCAGACTTATAAATTCCCCCTGGTAGGCAAGGGGAGAGGGTTGCCTTTTGTTGTTGGTATTGTTGTTGGTGGGGAGGAAACAACAAAAAGGTTGATTGAATTCATAGCCTTTTCTTACTGTTTTTGCCTCCTGCCAACTCCCCCTATGAGGGTAGATGGCATACCGGAATTGGTGTGTCATCCTGTCGGCGGTGGCATCTGGCCATCTTGGACTACGCAAAAGTGTCAGATGTAATTCAGAAGAAGTGGCAGAATAACCATATTTACAGTCATTGAGGAGACTAACCCCATAGTCAGCAAGATTATCACTTAAATCGGCCCAACGGTGGCCATATACTTCCCATTTGGCTTTGTCGAAGGGGGTAACTGCCTTATCTATCACTCTTCTTTGAATACTGCCACAGGCAATTTCATAGGTTACAAAGTCGTTTTTTACAGTAAGGGGAAATTTTGTTTTGACAAGGGTGTAGTCTTCTTGCCAGTCTACTTCATTTCTTATCTCTAGCAGGGGAGAGTTATACTCTAGTATATAGTCCTGGGTGAAAGAGGAGCGATTATAGGTTTTTTTGACCCTAATTATCTGTCTTAACTTGCCTTTTTCCAGCCATTCAATCTCTTCTATTCTTGGGGATGGCAATGGGAATTTTCTATATTCTGGATTGATATTCCAGGCATCCCAGTATTGTCCCTTATCCTCAAACAATTGTAACTGATTTCCCTCGGCGGCTAACACCTCTTTTTGGTTTACTTTATCAAAAATCTGACTTAAATTACCGGTAGAGGGGTTAATAGTGACTCTCAGATATTGGTTTTCTAAGATAAATTCCATTGGGTTATGAGGCAGGATATTGGCGGGTAATTTTAGGTTATCGACCAAGTCATCCTCAACAAGCAGATAGAAGGTTTTATAGCCAATACTAGGGATATTGTCAGCATAAAATAGCAGTTTGCCTTCCGGGGTGACTTCTGTTAATACTGGTTTACCCTCGGCGTCATATACCTGACACTGGTGTTTTAGAATTTGTTTTGTCTTGTCTTTTTCTATGTCTTTATTTAAGTCTAATTCTACAACCCCTCCTCTTTGCCAATTGAGACTGTTAAAAACTACTATTTCCTGCAGGCAATCAAGGGGAGGTGGAGGGAGATAGGCGGAGATGGATTTAAGACTTTGAGTGATAATTGTCTTGGCAGTGGTAATGACTTCTTGCCACAACCTATTGGCAGTGGTGAAAACAGGGGCAATAGAAGTACCGGGTAATATATCATGGAATTGGTTGACTAATACCTTTTGCCAAAGAGACTCTATAATGTTGGGACTATAATCTCCTTCAGTGGAGTTGGCTGAAAAATGGTGTTGCTTCAAGAAATGTTTCTGTTTCAAGATAGTGGCGATGGTGGCAAATAATTCCGCTTGGTATAGCAAAGTTTCACTATAACGGTTAAAATACTTCTGGTCACCATGGGTGGTGTAACAGCCACGATGGAATTCTAAATAGAGTTCGTCTTTCCATATGGGATAGTCAGTAGAGGGGGAGTTGCTGATTTTGTCCAAGAAAGTTTCGGCGGTGACAAATTGGAGGTTTGGGAAAAAGGGAGACTGCTGATAACGTTGTGCCATTTCTAGCATATCACGGGTGGGGCCACCTCCATGATCTCCTACTCCCGGTAGCCAGAAAATATCTTTTAATCCCGTTTGTTTTTCCCATTGGATGCCATAATCAGTCATGGTGAGAGGATTAGTATCCATGACTCCTGCCACATTAGGGGGAGAAATCAAGGTGAAAATTCTACTGCCGTCGGGGGATTCCCACCAGAAACAACCATAGGGGAAGAAGTTGGTGTCATTCCAGTGTAATTTGCCTGTAACAAAGTATTTTATTTCTGCTTGTTGTAAAAATTGTGGTAGTTGCCAGGGGAAGCCAAAACTATCTATTAGCCAGGCAACTTTGCAGTATTTCCCAAACAATAAGAAAGCATATTTTTGCCCATACAGTAGCTGTCTAACCAAAGATTCCCCTCCAATCAGATTCACCTCTGCTTCAACCCACATTCCCCCTAACACTTCCCATTTTTTCTCAGTTACGGCTTGTTGAATTTGTCTAAACAGATGGGGTTGTTTTTGGGATAGCCAGGAATACAAGTAGATTGTTGTGTGGCCGAATACCAGGTATTTATACTCTTTTTGAAGGTTTAATACAGAATTAAAAGTCTTCTCTGCCACTTCATATGTTTCTTCAATATCCCAAAGCCATGCTAAGTCTAAGTGGGCATGTCCTAGTAGACAAAAGTTTCTCTCTTTGATGTATTTAGATAGGGGTAGTAGCCGTTTTCTCAGGTTTTCTAATTCCTGGTTAAACAACCCCTGATTGTCTACACAACCCCAGTTTATATTACCAATTGCCTCTTCAAATTCTGCTTCCTTGTCTGGGTAAAAACTTTGAAGGTATTTATATAGTATAGTTAATTCATTAGCCACAAAACTGGGGTCAATCTTGCCTTTTTTAGCTTCGTAAATGCAACGAGAAAGCATCAAACCACCGTTATCATGACTTGGGCTTACCAAGCGAAGGGCGATAAAAAATTCCTGATTCTCCTGGACATTTTCTGCTACTAAAAACCTACAGGATGAGTCAAACAAATCTCCCTCCACCCTCAATTTCCCGTTGACAAAAACCCGTGCCGACTCCGCCCACCACGTCAAGGCCAATCGCAAATCTAATCCTATCACCGGGTATCCTTCACTGAGACTATGGGGGATGATAATTTTCTGGGCAAACCATCTAATTTTTCTGCCTTTTTCCCATATTAGATATCCTTTGTCGTTGACTTTGGCCTTCTGCCATTCCTTGTCTATCTCTGTTGGTATACACTGGTAATCTATATCGGAAAAAAACCAGTTATTTTGAAGTTCCACCTCTGTTAACCTTCTCAGTCTATTGGTGATGTATTCTGCCATAATATTGTGTTTTCCCTACTTTTTATATCTTGTTATTTTTCTGAATTCCATTCTGAGTTTCAAGCCTAGACAGCCATCGACTTTTCTAGTAGCAGTAGAGGAGAGATTTACAGGTTTCTTTGGTTTCTAAAAGTAGCTACAATATAAGCTTTTAACAGGGCAAGGTTTGGCAATAATATGAAACACTGACAAGATATACCTTTTGGATTGGGGGTATTGACTGTCATTGGCAGTCATTTAGCTTTAGCCTTAGAATACTTACCAGCGTTTCGGGTTAACCGGGCGACAATTGCCTTGATTACCACTGGTTTGTTGGTTAGTTTAGAGGGTTTGAAATTATGGGAGGCTTGGGAGGCAATTGATGAGAATACTATCATTTTTTGGCTGAATGTGATGACAATTAATGGCAATTTAAATTAATTATAGTTTATTTTCAGTGGTGGCACACAGTATTTATAAAGAATTGTTTTAACACCTTTTAGACTGATAGTGCCGCCAACTCCCATGACGGGGTTTTTATCTACCTTATTTTCAAATGACACCCTTTATTCTAGAATTAACTGACAGTTTAGGGGTAAATCCAGTTTTCTATCCTTTATAATGGGCCCATTAGCTACAATACAATTAGTGGTAATCTTCAGAATACTTTAGTAAGCCCATTGTCGGGAATAGGTTATTTATAGTTGGCAAAGGCTCTAATTTTTCCTGCCTTAGCTGATTTGGCAATCCAGCTTAGTTTACTGTGGTGGTTATGCCCGGAAAGAGGAGAAAGAGGCCAAAGTACGGTGTTTCTTTTCCCAGCGAAAAACCTGCAAATGGCTGCGGCTACCTTGACGGTTTTTGTAGTGGTATTACCCATAACAGAAGTAGCATTTCTGGGCGCCACAATGCTGCTAATTACTCGTCGGATAAACCCGGAAAAAGTCTTTAAACAAATCCATTGACCATTGTAGATTATGTTTTCTGGTTTGTTTATTTTAACTCCCTGGGTATGAAATTTTAATATTCTCGGTTTTATGGTAGATTGGCCGAATAATAATTTGAATTTGGTAATAGCAACGGCAGATTTGTGCCAGTGGTGTTATTGACAGGGAATCGTGGAGGAGAAATCACCGGGAAGGTGACTACCATCAAGCGGTAGTACCACCCTAGCGAGAAGTTTTATCCTATTTGATTCAGTGGCTAATTTGATTATGGCAGAAGGAGCGAAAGGGGGATTGTAGACTGTATTCTTGGCAACATTTTCATTTTGGTTTTCCCCTGACAGTAGTAACAACCCTCATCACGTATCTTTGGCTAACGGAATTATAAGACGATTAGTTATTTGTTTAATTTACAATAAGCAACACCATACGTTGTTTTGGCAAAATACCGTCACCTATAATGGCACATCACCTCCTAAATATGTTTCTTGTGGCTTCATTGCAAAAAGTGGAAATTATTTGTTCTTTTTTTCCTCTTCACCTTCTTGCCAATAGTAGTAGAGTAGGTAATAAAATTTGATGATTTCTTCCTGGGAAAGGGCTTGATTTTTCAGGTTAATCAAAAAGGTTTCGATAAAGGAGACAATCCAAGACAACTCCTGTCTACAGGATTGGGTATCCAGACGGGAAATAACTTCTTTTGCCTCTTGAATGAGATCCTGTCTTTCTTCTATTATGGGAGTAGAGCGCCGGAGGGGGTCCCTTTCAACAGCGGCAAAGGCTTGGGTGACTACGAAGGAGATTTTTTGTTTCAAATCCCTCTTCTCTTTAATTTGCCGTCGTTGTCTTTCCACCCCCTCCACGGAGGAGGCATAATAACAGGGGAGGCGGTTTAGGGCAAAGGTAGCCACCTCTACTAGATTGAGGTAGGAGGCTTTTTTGGCCAAATTCTTGTCTACAGCTATCTGGTATTTAATCTCCTCCTCTACGAATTCCTCCATCACATTTTTGTAGGTTTGTAATGGCTTTTCAGACATATGCTAGTTATGGCAGTTGGCTTTGATTTTTTGGAGTAATATCCCAGCTACATCCTCAATAGGGATTAGTTGAGAATACTTAGTTGCCCTTTCTACCAATTCTACCTTACCCTCTTTTATTGCCCTCCCCGTAACAAGACGATAAGGTATGCCAATCAAGTCGGCATCTTTGAATTTTACCCCTGCCCTTTCGTCTCTGTCATCCAAAAGAGTTTCGATGCCTGCCTCATTGAGACGATGGTAGATGTCTTCTGCCGCCTTTACCTGCAGGGGGTCTGTGACATTTGGGATTACTATTATAACATGATAGGGGGCAATAGCCACAGGCCAGATAATACCGTCTGAATCATGGGATTGTTCAACTGCCGCCTGGGCGAGACGGGAGACACCAATACCATAACACCCCATTATAA
>DVEF01000029.1 GCA_015295805.1 Geminocystis sp. M7585_C2015_104
CGATCTTAAAGGTGGAGGCGGGGGGGAAACCCCTAAGGGGACGGGTGACGAAGGGGTTTCCTTTTCCCTGTACTTGTCGCCACATTTGAGGGGGAATAGGGCCAGAAAAGATATTAGGATCGAAGCCAGGATAGCTCACCATGGCCAAAACGGCACCATCCCGCGGATCCATAGCCACTACTGCCCCTTTTCTCTCCCCTAAGGCCCCTTCGGCCACTTTTTGGAGATGAACATCTAGGGTGAGGGTGACGTCTTTACCTGCCTTAGCCTCTTTTATCCCCAGTTTACGTAAAACTTTGCCAGTGCCATCCCTTTCTAGGAGAATTCCTCCCCATTCTCCCCTCAAGTCTGATTCGAATCCTGCCTCTGCCCCCATCTTGCCAATTACATCCCCCATGCGATAGCCCTCTTTTCTCTTTTCCTTCAACTCCTCAGCACTGATTTCCCTGGTGTAGCCCAGCACATGGGAGCCCACCTTATTATGAGGATAGTATCTTACCGTGTCCACATCTATTTCCACATCCCGGAAAAGGTGTCTATTCTCCTCAATGGCGGTAATTTGTTGAGGGGTAAGGTTTCTAGCAATTCTGACCAGGGAGGGGGAATCATAGCCCTCCTGTTCTAGTTTTTGTTGTAACTCCGTCTCGGAAATGTTAAGAATTGTTGCTAGGGCTTTTCTCACCTCTAGCCAATTTTCCCTTTTCTGGGCAACGGGCCATAGATAGGCGGAGTGGGAGAGTTTGGTGGCTGCCAGAATTCTCCCGCGACGATCATACAGGTTACCCCTTACAGGAGGTTTGGGTATTATTTTGGTCCTGTTGTTTTCGGCCTTTTGTTCAAACTCGCTATTTTTTGCAAGTTGTAGGTAGGCCAAACGACTGCCAATGGCCCCAAACAGTAAAAGGGTGATTATAGTCATGATAAAAAGGGGCTGTCCCTTTTGACCTACCTCTAGCCAGACTTTTTTGGGTTGAGGGCGGGGGGAATTTTTTTCTAAAAAGTAGTGCTGATTACTTTTTTTTTGTTCTTTTTTGACTAGATTAACTAAAAGCATGGGGGATATAAGCCATAGCTGCAGTTGGTATCCAGGGGGATTACAGTCCCCCTTAATTTTAACCCATTTGTAATTCTCCTCAAGACCGTTTTAGCTTACCCTTTATTGGGCAGTAGGTCCAGACACTGTCCACTTTTAATTAAATCATAGGCTGCGCGGGCGGCAGCTTGTTGAGAGGCTTTTTTGGTACCTCCCTTGCCTACCCCCAACAATTTGTCTTGCAGCCATACTTCTGCTATAAAACGCTCGTTTTCATTTTGAAAGGAGTGGTTTTGTATTACTTTATAGGTAGGAAGCATTTTGTATTTACCTTGAGTCCACTCTTGTAGTGCATCCTTATAGTTTTCCCGGGCAGGATCGGCTTGTACCTGAAGGGCTTTCTCTTGTAAAATGGGGTCGAGCCATGGTCTGATGAGACTCATGTCCTTGGTGCTGAGATAAAGGGCGCCCAGTACAGCCTCGAAACAGTCGGCAAGACGAGAAACCCTGCCCCATTTATCGTTTTTCACACAGGGGGTTGCCAGCAAATAGAGCTCAAACCCATATCTGGAGGCTACCTCTGCCAAAAAGCGGTCGCTTACAAGGATAGAACGAATGGCGGCAAATTCCCCTACTGGAAGATGGGGATAGGTTTCCCAGAGAAATTCCGCACAACAGAGACGAATTACAGCATCTCCAATGAATTCTAACTGTTCGTAGTTGGCTGTTTGAGAGATGCTGGGGTGAGTAAGAGCTAAGTCTAAAAGATGCCAATTGACTGAGGATACGTCTTGGACGCCCAACTTGTGTAATAATCTCTTTAATTCTGTTTTTCTGCGGGGATCTTTTAACACCTTCATAAACTAACAATAGACTGGAAATGGCTGGACTAGGCGGCGGCTGCAACCATCTCTTTTCTCAATTGTAACGCCCTTCGCACCACCAATGAGCCTGGAAGGCTGCTGTTGCCATTCTCTGTAAGGTATCTTTTCCAAACCTTGCTTCCGGGTTGTCCTGCAAAAATGTTGAGGAGATGACGGGTTATGGTGTTCAATTTTACTTTTTTCCCTGTCCAGTGGTCAATGTATTCGTAGAGGGATTCGATGATTTCTTCCCGGCTGGCTACTGGCCTATTTACACCATAAATTTCCTGATCTACATAGGCAAAAAGATAGGGATTGTCTATGGCAGCGCGCCCCACCATTACCCCGTCCACTTTTTGTAGGTGTTGTTTGACTTGAGGAAGGGTTTTGATGCCACCGTTGATGACGATGGTAAGGTGAGGAAATTCTTGTTTAAGGCAATACACATCCTCATAACGTAGTGGGGGGATTTCTCTATTTTCCTTTGGGCTTAATCCTTTCAACCAGGCTTTCCGGGCATGGACAATAAAACGATCGCACCCGGCTTCACTTACAAGGCGTACAAAATTGGCTAAATCCTCATAGCTATCCCTGTCATCAATGCCAATACGATGTTTAACCGTCACCGGGATTTTTACTGCCCTTTTCATGGCGGCCACACAGGAGGCCACTAGTTCTGGTTTTGCCATCAAACAGGCGCCAAAATTCCCCTCTTGCACCCGGGAACTGGGACATCCTACATTTAGATTTATCTCATCATAGCCCCAGTCTTCCCCCAGACGGGCACATTCTGCCAGGTGTTTTGGGTTGTCTCCCCCCAACTGCAAGGCTACCGGTTTCTCTTCTGGACTAAAATCCAACAGTTTATGACGATCGCCATGGATTAGTGCCTGCGTGGTAATCATTTCTGTATACAATAATGTACACTTGGTGAGACGACGCATGACATAACGGAAGTGGCGATCGGTATAGTCCATCATGGGGGCAATACTGAGTAGGTAGGGAATCATAATGGCCATAGTAGCTACAACAAGGGGTACTATTATATCCCCGCCCCGGTGGACAACAATGAGATGTTCGGATTTGCTATTCCCGGTTAATATTGTAGGAAATTAGAGGGTAAACTGAATCCAACCGGTAAGATGCCGACAAACAATGTCAAATATTGAAAAACTACAACCCGCCGACAAGGAAAAGGTACAAATGTATCTCCCCTTCTACAGTAAGGAACACCAGGAGATATTACCCTATGCCCTCAGTCTTTATCAACAGGGTTATTTGGAAGGGGAGAGGGTGATTGAGGGAAATAAAAATATACCCTTTGTCGCCATCTGGTATGTCTCCAGACTACCATATGAGTTGACTCGCTGTCGTGTTCAGTTTGACGGCAATGCCGATTTGAGCTACGAGATTAATCTTTCTAACTCGGAATTCATCGAGTATCTCATCCTCTTAATTAAGAATTTTAAAGAAACTCGGCAAGTAGACTTCTGTCAGAAATTCTACCGCAAACTCCTCCGCGTCGACGAGTAAGACGGACTGACCAGTAAGGGGAAACAAAAAAAATCCTTAAAAAACTTGACAAAAGTTCATAAACTTGTTAACATTATAAGGCAGGCGAGCAATCGCTAGACCAATAGTACCTTGACAAATACATAAGGAATCATAGGAGAATGACCACCACAATACAGCAGCAGAAACAGATCTCCGCGTGGGAGCAGTTCTGCCAGTGGATCACCTCCACCAACAACCGTCTATACATCGGTTGGTTTGGTGTGCTGATGATCCCCTGCTTGTTGACTGCCACCATCTGCTTCATCATTGCCTTCATCGCCGCTCCGCCAGTGGACATTGACGGGATTCGTGAGCCCGTATCTGGTTCTCTGTTATATGGGAACAACATCATCACAGGAGCTGTAGTGCCCTCTTCCAACGCTATAGGGCTGCACTTCTAC
>DVEF01000030.1 GCA_015295805.1 Geminocystis sp. M7585_C2015_104
AAGCCGCCTTTCCTGCTGGCACAGTAAGTGGCGCCCCCAAAATCCGGGCCATGGAGATAATTTACGAGTTGGAGCCGGAAAGAAGAGGGCCCTATTCCGGCGTCTACGGCTATTATGATTTTGAGGGACAACTGAATACTGCTATTACCATCAGGACAATGATAGTACAACCTCTTCCCGGCAGTGGCGAACAGCACCAAGTTTCAGTACAAGCAGGGGCAGGTATTGTAGCAGATTCTGTGCCAGAGAAGGAGTATCAGGAAACCCTCAACAAGGCCATGGGGTTACTGGTGGCCATTGGCAGTGTGAGCTGAATTTTACTTTCACCCTAATGCCCATGTATGGTGTGAAACATAACCCCCCTTCAAATTCTTGGCAAAAGACATGCAGGCTCCAGAACTAATAATAATCCTCCCCCGTCTCACTTGTCCATCTAATAGGGCTTATAGACATAACCCCCTCATTTCCCCCTAGAGTTATTCTATAGGATTAGGGTCTGGACTGTGGAGCCTCTGCCCTCTGCTTTACCTTATGGCTTCTGTGAGACCTAAAATTGTCAAAAATTACTACTATCACCTTCAAGAGCCTTACTTATGCTATCTGAAGTGGCATTCAGTAAGGGTCATATGACTGAAGTTTGGACAGAATATCTGACTAGGACAAATTAAAATATTTATTAGTAATAAAAAACATCAATACATGCCCAAGTATAACCCCTTTACCCTAAAACTCGGAGAGAATTTCCTAAAGTACACTATATCTGACATTAAACTTCTAAAAAACCCCAAAAATCATATCAGCCACTATATTGGCTAAACCCCCAAGAGTATCTGATATATCTTCCCATATCAAAGATTTATCCTTAGACGCCTATAAACTCACCCGAACAAACCTACCCAAAATTGATATATAAACATTTCTACCAAATTTTTAAACCATAGCTTAGAATTCATTATCCTTGAACCAACAGAGATAAAAGGATTTTCTCCCGAAAAAACTCCTTACATCGGCTACCTGTTTTATGGGAAAAATAAAGGATTTTATTGCCCTACTCCCTCACTTGTATCCCCACTCGTATACAAATCCAAAACTATACCTTCTGTTCTACTGTCAATAACAGTAAAACCTCAAGAAATGTAGAGCACATAAAGGAAGCTGTTGTTGGGGGGCATAATAGAATTCAAAACCCCAGAAAGTCCTCTCATGAGGGGCACTACTGTCAAGGGGGGAATTTGTTTCTAGAAGCCTACAATTATAAGCCACCCCCACAGGAGCACTTGGACTTATAATTATAGGCCCAATAGAGCAGTACTACAGAGAAGTATTAGCGGTGGTGGTAGAAGCGGCCATCTGTTCTAGTTTTTGCTGTTGTTCCTGGGCAATACAAGCGGTGATTATTTCATCCAGATGTCCGTCTAAAACAGAAGCCAGGTCGAAGTTACGCCCCAGACGGTGGTCGGTTGCCCTATTGTCTTTGTAGTTATACGTACGTATTTTTTCGGAGCGAGCCCCGGTGCCAACTTGAGAGCGTCTCATGGAGGAAACGGCCTCTTGTTGTTCTTTTAATTTCATCTGGTATAGTTTGGCTCGGAGGATTTGGAAGGCTCGTTCCTTGTTTTTCAACTGGGAGCGCTCCTCAGTACAGAAAACGCGGATACCAGTGGGTTTGTGGTACAAGTCTACGGCAGTTTCTACCTTGTTGACGTTTTGGCCACCGGCACCACCGGATCTGGCGGTAGTAATCTCTACATCTTTGGGATCGATGTGTACCTCCACTTCATCTACCTCGGGCATTACGGCTACGGTAGCGGTGGAGGTGTGGACTCGGCCACTGGCCTCTGTTACGGGCACTCTTTGAACTCGGTGTACTCCCGCCTCATATTTCAGTCTGCTATAGACGTTTTCCCCCTTGATTTCCAGAATAGCCTCCTTGAAGCCCCCCATTTCTGAGGGAGACTCACTTAACAGCTTCACCTCCCAATTCATCATTTCTGCATAACGGGAGTACATTCTTACTAGATCCCCTGCCCAGATTGCCGCCTCATCACCTCCTGTACCAGCTCGTATTTCAAGCATAATATTCTTTTCGTCATTGGGATCTTTGGGTAGGAGGAGGATTTTGAGTCTTTTTTCCAACTGTTCGATACGTTCTTCCAGGGTGTCAATTTCCATGCGGGCCATTTCTTGTAATTCCGGATCTCCCTGGGCTTCTTTGAGGATTTCCCTAGCCCCTTTTAGGTCCTCTTGGGCTTTTTTCCATTCCTGGTAGGTAGTCACGGTTTCTTCTAGGGAGGAACGCATTTTGGCTATTTTTTGCAGTTCCTCCGGGTTAGTAGCCACATCGGGATCTCCCAGACGTCGGGTTAATTCTTTAAATGTTCTTTCAATAGAGTCTAATTTTTCTATCAAAAAGGATTCCGCCATTACCTATTTTTCTTTCTAATACTCAAAGATAACCAGTAAAAATAAGACCACTACTCTACCTATTTTAACCTCTCTGGGGGGAGCTGTTCAGAGTCCTGGATAGTAATTTTTATTTTGTTAATCCTAGGGCCGTCCACATCTAAGATAGTAAACTGAAGGTGGTCGAAATGGAAAACTTCGTTGGCTTTAGGGATTTTTTGCCAGTGGTAGACGAGGAAACCCCCCAGGGTTTGATAGTCGTCTGCGATAGGTAGATTCAAGTCTAATAGGTCATTTAATTCCTCTAGATTGATTTGGGCAGAGACGATAAAATTCTGTTCATCTACAACCCTTATGCTGTTGTCATCATCTTCTATCTCCGACTCGTTACCCCCGAAAATCTGATCTATCAAGTCTTGCATTGTTACCAAACCAGAAGTGCCTCCGTACTCGTCTACAATGATTACCATTTTCATTCGTGACTGTTGCATAGTGGTGAGTAATTCACTGAGGAGGGTAGACTCGCCCAAAAAGCGCACTGGTTTGATATAGTCTTCTATGGGGATATCCAGATTGTGGGGGTTGTCAGCCAGGAGGGATAACAAATCCTTTACATCCACTATCCCCCTAATGTCATCTAAAGACTCTCCTATTACTGGGTAGAGGGAGTGTTTGGTTTCCTTTACTTTTTGTAACAATTCGCCACAAGTAGCAGACAAATCTATAGCCTTTATTTTCACTCGGGGGGTCATAATTTCACTGGCTTGGACGTCGCAGAATTCCAATACGTTGCTCAACAACTCCCTTTCTTCCTCTTCCAATCCAGAAGAGTCTTTTTCCGTGGTGATAATCAACTGTAATTCTTCTGGGGTTACTCTTGTATACCAGCCTCCGCCAGTGTATTCTACGCCAAAAAGTTTTAACAGGAAACGGGTAGAATTGTTGAGAATGCCGACAAGGGGGTTAAAGATCCTACTGACAACACTGACAGGTGGTGCTAAGAAACGGGCTACTTTTTCCGGATATAATAGGGCAACGGATTTGGGACATAATTCCCCCAAAATAATTTGAACATACACCAGCAACAAAAAAGCTATGGGAATAGCCAGGGAGTGACTCAAAAAGGAAACAACTGCCACAGGCAGGGGTAAGGATACAAAAAAAGATTGCACCAAGAGGGCCACAGTTGCCTCGCCAATCCACCCCAGTGCTAGACTAGAAAGGGTTATCCCCAACTGGGTGCTAGAGAGAAGACGATCCAAACTTTGTTGGAGAGACTGGATAGTAGAGGCTTGGAGGTCTCCTTCCCTCACCAGATGATCTATTCTAGATTTACGTACCGCCACTATTGCGAATTCTGCGGCTACAAAAAAGGCGTTAATGGCAATCAACAGGAAAACGGCCGACAACCGCACCACAACCTCATCCCAACCCATTTTAGTTTCCCTATTCCCAGTCAGCTAGGTAGTTGTTTCTATTTGTCTTTCCCCTTTTCTTTTGCCTTTCCCCTAGCTTGTTCCTTAACAGCCCTCCTTTGTTCTTGGACATAATTATACACTTTTACCAGGACAGTCTTTTCCTCCACTGGTTGGAAATGGTACTTTTTCAAATCCACAGTTTCCCACTTGCCCAGTTTCTGGGTTGGGTTTTCCTCCGGACTATTGACGGTTTTTAGAGACTCACTCCCCAGATAAAAAGCAGTTACGCCACTGACTACGCCAACAGAGACACTGCCTAGGATAACAAAAAAACTGGCCACTACGGCGGGGTTGACCACAACTTTCATGCCTTATTCTACCTAGGGTTTGTATACATTTGACAAACTCCTAGTGTTTTATTTTATAATAGTAAAGGGCTGGTTGTTGTATTGCTCCCAGGGTTGGCCGAGCGGTTGAGGCAACGGACTCATAATCCGTGTTAGGCAGGTTCAACTCCTGCACCCTGGATGTGTTGGCGGTGTTTGATTTCACGACGGCGCGGCAGGTGCACCCGGTTTGCACCCCGACGCTAATTAACTGTCAGGAAACATAAAGAAAACTAAGGCCTAAAAAAGGAAACTGTCAAGGGGGGGAAAAGAAGTGAAAAAAGAGGCGACGAGGAAGCCTATAGGGGGTGGGGTGAGGCGAAGATTATTTTCTCAAATGATTCTAGTTTCAAAAGTGGTTTTTCCCGGGAAAAGTCGGCGTTAAATTTACCGGCGGGGATTATATATCTGTTGTTTTTGTCTGTTTTAATGGCGAGGGAAATAGATTTAACAAGGGGGAAGACTTGAATCAGATAGTCACTCCTATGTCTAAACTTAAAAACGGGGAAGCCAACGGAGGCAGGGTGGTATTTTTTTACGGCAGCAACTGGCACGATTTTACAATAACCTAGGGCGGAAATGAGTAAAAAGTTTTGGGCATTATTTATACTTTTACAGGCAATAATTTTTTCCCCATTTGTTAGTTTAATTATCTGATTGCCCTGGGCACTTTTAGTGAGAGGGGGAATGGTATCCTCATTGGTTTCTATTCTAAATAGTCTGGCCGTGGTGGTGGCAACTAATATCTCCCCTTTATCAGTCACTGGAAGGATGAAATCAAGGGTGTCTGGGGGTTTCAGTTTGATTAATTGTAAGCCTCTATTCCCCAAACCGTTTAAATGAGAAATAGGAAGTCTCTTGAGGCAACCAGTATTGGTGAGGAGAATTAAGTCTGTGGCTTGGGTGTTAGACAAGTCAACATAGCCAATGGGAGAGGCAGAATTTTGGCTAGCAGAGGGAGATACTAATTGGGTAATGGTTTTTTTTCTGGGATAAGGGGGAATTTGTGTGATGGCTAGGGGATATGCCTTTCCACTGTTAAAAACGACGACTATTTGTGTTTCAGAGTTATAACACTGTTGGTATACTATTGAATCTGTATTGTCTTGCCCGCTTGTTTCTGGTTTTTGCCAGTAAATCTCGCCCTCTGTAGTAATTTTAATAACGGCAGCCTCCGGTATTTTGGTGTGGTTTCCTCCCGGAATTTGGGGGGATATTTCCTCTGGTTTTTCCGTTGTTTGCTTTAGAATTTTTGTCCTCCTCTCGTCACCGAATTTTCTTTTTAGTGTCCTTAATTCTTTCTTCAAGGCCTTTAACAATTCCCGACGGTCAGATAGGAGTTTTTCTAACTCTTTTATTCTGGATTGTAGTTGTTGGTATTCTTCTTCCAGTTTTTGCTTCTCTGCGCCAGTAATTCGTCGCAATGGCATTGCTAAAATAGAAGTGGCCTGACTTTCACTGATTTTTAATTCCGCCTCTAGACGAATTTTAGCCGTAGAAAAATCTGGGGAATTAGATATAATATCGACCACCTTTTTGAGATTATTAATCGCTTTTATTAAGGCCTGGGTTAAATGCAATTTCTCTCTTTTTTCCTGCAGTTCCCACTGGTATTGTTTGGTAAGAGTCTCCTCCCTAAATCTTAAAAATTCCGTCAAAAGCCCCTTTAAAGAGAGTTGGCAGGGCCTATTTTCAACTAGGGCTAACAGGATAATGCCAAAATTGCTCTCAAGGGGGGTATACTTGTAAAGTTGTTCTAAAACAAAAGAGGGGGAGGCATCCTTTTTCAACTCAAGGACAACCCGAATACCAGTACGATCACTCTCATCCCGGACATCAGCAATGTCAGAAATTTTGCCTTGATGGACTAATTCGGCCACTTTCTCAATCCAGGCGGCTTTGTTAACCTGAAAGGGCAACTCGGTGACAATAATGGCCAGTCTATCACGATGGCGCTTTTTGTCTGAGGAGATTTGTTCCACAGTGGCTACCCCCCTAATAGTAATAACCCCCCTGCCCGTAAGATAGGCCTCTGTTATGCCGTCTGTGTTGAGAATTACACCGCCGGTGGGGAAATCCGGTGCGGGGATAAACGTCATCAAATCCTCGTCACTTAGATTGGGATTGTCAATAAGGGCAATTAAACCGTCCACCACCTCGCCTAAATTGTGGGGGGGGATATTGGTGGCCATGCCCACCGCAATGCCAGAACACCCATTAAGTAGTAGGATTGGCAGCTTGGCGGGTAATACAAGAGGCTCCCTTTGGGAATTGTCAAAGTTATTGGTAAACTGGACTATGGACTCATTAACATTGTCCAATAGAGTGTCAGTGGCGATAGGAGCCAAACGGATTTCCGTATAACGCATGGCAGCTGGGGGGTCATTGTCAACGCTGCCAAAATTGCCATGGCCTTGTAAGAGGGGGTAACGAGTGGAAAAATCCTGAACTAACCGCACCATAGCCTCGTATACGGCCTGATCCCCATGAGGGTGATACTTGCCTAGTACATCCCCCACTACCCTAGCACACTTGCGGAAGGGTCTTTCCGGCGTTAATCCCAGTTCATGCATGGCATAGAGGATACGCCTGTGTACTGGCTTTAACCCGTCTCTTACATCTGGTAGCGCCCTCCCCACAATCACACTCATAGCATATTCCAAGTACGAGCGCTCCATTTCTAGATGAAGGGGAGTGGGTATAATTTTTCCTTCTTTTTTCATGAGTATTCTTACTTACAATTTCTCAGCTAAAGTACGAGCTTAATTATAAGCCCCCTTTCCCACCACCCATCCTCCCATGACCCATCTTTTACCCTCTATCCCCCCTTTTAGAGATTAGCAAACATCCCCAAGGAAAAACTATATCCTCCCCCTCATCATTTTGTTACAAGGGCAACTAAAATGAGAAAAATAACAACATTTGTAAAGAATTATTGCGCTAACTCAAATTTGGCCTTAAACCAGCTTTATTTAAGTCTTTCGAGTCTTTTTTTCGGGAGTGATAGCACAAATTTGGCTCTTAGGATGTAAAAAAATATTACGAATTCCCTAATTTTTATTTTTTATTCCCTATACTGGCAGTATAGGAACAGATATTTAATGGTTTATACGTAGACTTTATTGTAAGTTAAAAGACTGTTTCTAGGTGGTAAAAAGGGAGAGAAAAAGATGCAAGTAACTAATCGTGGCAGCTGGCGGTATGGCTATTTGTTAGGGGTGTTAAAGAGTGTTTTAGTGTGGATGTTCACCCTAACAGTGTGTTTTCTGGTGGTGGGATTTCCAGTGGTGGTGATTTTGATGACGGTGGGGGTTTTGGCGGCAATGGTGTTGCAGTCGGTGTTTCCCGCTAGTGCCCTCATAGTGGTTTCCAGTGGAATGTTGGGCACGACAATGTGTGTTATTTTTGTAAGTTCCATTGTCCTTACCATGAAGGGGATTCACCCCAGCCAGGTAAAATGGTTGGGGTGGTTGCAGGAGAGGGAAAAAACCTCGCCGAAGACGGTGTATGCCTCTTGTCCCCTAACTTGTGGCCTAGACCAGGTATAATGCCCCTACTATTGCTTATTGCTACTACTGTTGTGGCAAAGGGGGTGTGACGACCCACCCCTTTTTTGGGGGTGTTATTCTATTCTAAGGGGGTCAACATCAATGGTGAGGGAGACAGAGGAAGGACAATACTGGGGGAGTTGGGCTAATTGTGTCTTGGTGGCAGGGGGGAGAGGATAAGGGCTTTTGAGGAGGATTTGCCAGCGGTAACGGTCTGCTATCCTCATGATTTTGGCAGGGGCGGGGCCTAATATTTCCACCTCTTTTGGTAAAATCCTCTCACAGAGGTTGGCAACAGCAGAGGCGGTGTCCCTCACCCTGTCACCATCCAAGCCGGTAAACAGGAGGAGGACTAAATAGCCATAGGGGGGGTAATTCAAACTAGCCCTTTCTTGCAGTTCCTGTTGGGCAAAGGCTATGTAGTTATGGGTTTTAACGGCCTGGAGTACGGGGTGGGAGGGGGAGTAGGTTTGAATGATAACCCTGCCGGCATCTTCGCCTCTGCCGGCCCTACCTGCCACTTGAGTGAGGGTTTGGAATGCCCTTTCTGCTGCCTGGAAGTCCCCATGGAAAAGCAAACCGTCGGCGGATACCACCCCCACCAGGGTGACATTGGGAATATCAATCCCCTTGGTTAGCATTTGGGTGCCCACCAGCACATCTGCCTCTCCGGCGGCAAACTGAGCCAGAATGTGACGATGGGCATTTTTGGTACTGGTGGTATCGCTGTCAAAGCGTAAAACCCTTAGGGTGGGGAATTCCTTTTCCAATTCCAATACTACCTTTTGGGTGCCAGTGCCAAAAAACCTGAAGTAGGGGGAGAAACACTGG
>DVEF01000031.1 GCA_015295805.1 Geminocystis sp. M7585_C2015_104
GGAGGCTTCCCGTTCACCATTAACAGGGGCATCCAGACCTGTATTATCAGTACGCAGGTCCTGACCCCCACCTGTACTGGGTTGGTTTTGAGTGTCGGGCGAGTTGTTATCGGGAGGCGTATCGCCTATGCGGACACTTACAACATCGCCCGCATTAAAAGCCGTTACTGTACCTATTACCCTGACTCTCACAGATGCACCGGCGGAGATGGGTGTGGTGGTAGTGAATGAGCCTGTCTGTACTGCCTCATTGGCATCGTCAAAGTCCCCGTCGTTGTTGAGATCCAACTGATAGCCGGTAATGTTAAACCCTTGGGACACCATGTCGGTGGTTCCCGGGAAGTGAATGTTCGTTGGGGCGTTGCCACTGTTGGTGACTAGGAAATTAAAGTGGAGAGTATCGCCCGTGGAAATCGACCCTCCATTGGTGTCAATAATTCCCGCCGGTATGGCTGTAATACCCGCTACCTTCGCAACGGTAACTGTTACCTGGTTGGAGGTAACGTTGATTGTTTGCCCCGTCGTAGGATCAACGTAAGTACCCGTAGCGCGGTTTTGGATTTGAGTGCCTGCCGGTGTCAAGGCCTGAGCCAAGACGGGCAATGGCAGCAACGACTGGCCAAAGGCCGTCAAACCCAAACCGGTAGCCAGTAGTCTTTGTTTTAAGTATTTATGCACACACTTAAAAGAATCCCGCCACTTGTTCATTCTCTTTGTATAGTTAATCAACTGCTAGTTTTGTCTAGTGGTTTACATGTAATTCTTATTCCTCTGTCTCTTATCTTACCTTTTTGTCCCCAAAAAAGAGGCGTTATTGCTCATTTTTTACAAAATCTTTAATCTATTTCTCACCAGCTATTTCTAACTACGGAATAACCCTTAAATTTTACACAATCTTTATATTTCAGTGCAACAGAAATCCTGTAACCCTGTAAACGGTTTATAATGGGCATAGGGGGGATGACAGGACAATAATTCCTCGTTTTTCCCCTCTGGAAATAAAAGGATTGTTTTCCCTAAGTGAAAACAAAAGAATCTAACAGCGCTGGGGGTTTCGTCCATGTCCAAAAGTTATTTTGTTCTTAGAAACGAAAAGGATCTAGAAAGGGCTTATGAGGGGATAATAGTTTGGTTTAAAGGACAGGGATACGAGGTACAGGGTTTAAAACAGAAGGATGGTTATTTAGTCCAGGCGAGAAAAACGGGAGTAATCCGGACATTGTTGGGGGCAAATTTAGCTTTTGAGGTGAGGATTTATCCCTCCAAAGACTCGGTTTCTGGTGGCAAGGATTTTGTAGTAGAAACTTCCAGGGGAAAGTGGATTGAAAATATTGCTGGGGCCGGCATTACTAGTATTTTTGTTGGTGGCATTCCCATTTGGACGGGGGTTGCCATGGCGGGATGGGGATGGATACAGGAAAATATACTAATTGATTATCTGGAAAAGGAGCTAAAATTTACTAGGGTTAATTCTAGAACTGCTAAGGACGAACAAGATGACCATCAGACATCTAGTTCCGTTCCTATCCCGGTTTCTATTTCTCCCGAGTATAATTCCACTTTAGAGGAGCTGCAGAAGACTTTGGACAAACTTAGAAAGGCTTTTGAAGATGGCATTTTGACGGAGGAGGAGTTTTTGCGCAAAAAAGCGCCCATTGAAAGACAAATAGAAGAGTGTCACATCGCCTCTCTGATCGAGGAAAAAGTTAAAAAACTACAAGAGGCGTTTTCGGATGGTATTTTGACTCAGGAAGAGTATGAGACAAAGTTGTATGAACTAGAAAACAAAGCGAGACAGGAGCTTTTGAACAGACGTATTTTCGAGAGTAATAAAGACAAAATTCTTAAACTTCAAGAGGCATTAGAAAATGGGATCATTACCCAGGAGGAGTATGACAAAAAACTAGCGCAAATGGGTGTCAAAAACATCATCGAGTTGGAAAAGGAAAGAACCAAGAAATAGTTCAAATACTCCACTAATTAGGACACAAGATAGTGTCACAGACGTCAATCACACCATCGGGTTTTGAATTGTTTTTATCGGGGTTGTTATCGGGATTTTTGCCAGTTTCCTTGGACTGATCTTCTAGACACTTGTGGGCTTTGTCTACAATTTTTTTGCCTTGTAAAAGCCAATAATTAGAGCCCACGATTTTGGCTGCGTTAGCCATTGCTTCTTTACAATTACCGTATTCTAAGTCTTTCTCTGCCTGGGCAACAAGATAACTGTTGCGTTTGTATTCTTCTTGCCACTGACTGACTATAACAAGAGAGGCCTTTTTGACATCATTGTCGGGAATAGAGTCTATTTCCTTGAGGGCCTCTTCTAATTTCCCCTCCTCGGTGTAAAGTTTTTCTGCCTTTTTAAAAACCTCCCTACTCCACTGATCAGATAGGCTGGCGGCAGACTGATAGTATCTATTACTGGGGGTTATCTTGCTAACTATTTCCAGGGCTTTGGCGTATTCGGCAAATTGTGCCAGTTTTTTGCCCTCTTCCAGACGACACTTACCGATGTATTCGGATAAGTCGGAGGTGGGAATTTTATTGTCTTTTTGATTGAGTCTTTCTTCTGCCTGTTCAAAACAAGCCGTATAATCGTGGGCATTGTACTTCTCCTCAAGGGAGGCCAAAAAAGCGCTTCTTTCGGCTTCTAGTCTTGCTCTTTCCTGTTGGTTCAGATAATACACACCGCCGGTGGCAATTACAGATATGATGGAGGCAGTTAAAAAAGTTGAGCCGACAGGAGACTGTAACCAGTTTTTCAGGGGATGGCGTTTATTGGAGATTGAGGACTGGGGGGAGGCATATGATGGCAATGGGGCGTCGGTGGCTTGGAGATACCTCCTTGCTTTCTGTTGCCGCCATGCCTCTAAGTCGGCAATCACCTCCTCGGCGGCCTGGTACCGTTGTTTGCAGTTGTAACGCACCATTTTGGAGATAATGTCTGCTAGGGGTGGAGAAACGGTGGCAAAAGGACGCCAAATTAGTTCTCCTCCTTCATCTTCTTCCAGCTGGAGGGGATTTTTCCCCGTCAAAGCCTCAATGGCAATTACTCCCAGAGCGTATATATCACTGTTTTTGTGGGGTTTCCCCCGTGCCTGTTCGGTGGGCATATAGCCACGGGTGCCCAGGGCTACAGTGGGGTTTATCAGACGACTCTGTTCTAGATTGAACTCCTTGACAGCACCAAAGTCAATCAAAACTAGTTGGTTGTCCTGACGGCGGCGGATAAAATTGTCAGGTTTTACGTCTCTATGTATCACCCCCAGGCTATGAATGTACCTCAAAATTTCTAAACCCTGTTGTAGTATTTCGACAACCTTTTCTTCTGGCAAGGGTTGATTAGGTATTAATTCCTGTCGGAGGGTGTGCCCCTCGATGTACTCCTCCACCAGGTAGAAGTCACCGTTGTATTCAAAATAGTCTATCAGCTTGGGAATCTGGGGGTGATTGAGTTTTTTTAAAACCTCTGCCTCTTTTTGGAATAGTCTCCTGGCCTGTTTGAGAAAGTTGGGGGCATTGGAGACAGGATGCAACTGTTTGATGACACAGTATTGTCGACCCTGCCGCCCGGTTACTAAATACACATGGCCGAAACTGCCGCTGCCCAGTTTTTTGACCAGCTGATAGGGAGGGGGTATGAGCTCATCAACGGCGCCGTGGGACATGGAAATCTCCAATAGGGGCTCTTGCCCCTATTTTAACCTTTTTTGCGGGACGGATCACAGCCCCCTTTTTTGCATTTCCCTTTTATAGAAAACTGGGCTTGTGACGGATCAGATCCAAAAATTCCTGACGGGTCTTGTCATTGTCTTGGAACTCCCCTATCATAGCACTAGTAACAGTCCAGGAGCCGGGTTTTTGAACCCCCCGCATTACCATGCACATGTGGGTTGCTTCCATCACCACTGCCACCCCCCTTGGTTCAAGGATAGTTTGGATGGCTTCTGCTATCTGACGGGTTAGACGTTCTTGTACTTGTAGTCTTCTTGAGTACATTTCTACTATGCGGGCTAGTTTGCTCAAACCCACCACCTTCTGGTTGGGGATATAGGCCACGTGAGCCCTCCCCATAAAGGGCAACATATGGTGTTCGCAGAGGCTGAAGAAGTCAATGTCCCTAACCAACACCATTTCGTTGTGACCCTCGTCAAATATAGCACCATTGACCAGTTTTTCCAGGGATTGGTTATAACCCTGGGTCAAAAAGAGCATTGCCTCTGCCACCCTCTTGGGGGTTTTTAGTAGTCCCTCCCTGTCCGGATCTTCCCCAATAGCTTCCAGTAGTTGGCGTACTGCCTGGATCATCTTTTGTTTTCTGGCTTCGGTGTCTGCCTGGATGTCAATTTCTGCTAACTGTTTGCCGTTGTGTCCGTTGCGCTCGGCTATGCTACCCAGATTCTTGTACAATTCTGTACTTATATAAGAATGGTTGTTAGTAAACTGTTGCTCGTATCTGGAATTTTTGGCGAATTCTGTCATAGGTTGTTTTGACTTGTGATGGACGGAGTGACTGTAATCTGTTACAATGTCTTAATATTTCTTTCCTCAGAGGGGAGGTCCTTGTTAAGATGGGGGAATATCCTCAGAGGACGCCAATAGTAGGGGTAAGAACAAGTTGTTCTATCACCGCCTCCTGGGGCAACAGGGCCACGTGCAGTATGGTTTGGGCGACAGTTTCTGGTTTCAGCATTGCCTCCCGTGGAAGCCGCACCTGCACCGTCTCTGTGTCCCAGATGGGCGTGTTCACTGCTCCAGGACAGATGGTAATCACCCTAATGCCATGACGTCTCTCTTCCTGCGCCAGACAATGTCCAAGGGCCACCAGAGCGGCCTTGCTGACGCAGTAGGCTCCCCAGCCGGGAAAGGGTTGGAGGCCGGCAATGGAGGCCACGTTGATGATGGTTCCCTTGCCCCTCTGACGCATGGAGGGCAACACCCCCACCGCCGCCTGAAAGATGCTGGTGAGGTTTATTCTCATTACCTTTTCCCAGTCTTCCAGGGGGGTATCTTGAAGGGGGTTAGTGTAGCCAATGCCGGCACTATTGACCAGAATGTCAATAGGACCGAACTGTTCGGCCAAAGAGGCAAAGAGACTGCGCACCCCTGCCACTTGGCTCAAGTCCGTGGCTACTGTTTTTACCTCCCCCCCATATTCGGCTACCTGGGTGGCCACTTCTGACAACTTGTCTTCTGATCGGCCTATCAGACACAGGTCTATTCCTGAGGAGGCAAAAGCGATCGCCGTTGCCTTGCCTATACCACTACTGGCGCCGGTGATGATCGCTCTTGGCCTGGTTGGGGTCTTTTCCATGATATTGTTGCTTATTTTGGGTTTTTGCTGGGAAATCGGGAGTTAATCCCTAAAAGGACAGGGCTCTCTTTTTGTCAAAATCACCATAGGCCATTATAACACTAATCGTTTTTTCCTACTGTTTCTTTTGCGGGCGGCCCTCCGCCCACTATAGATTTTAGTCAATTGTTTTCGAGAAAAACACCTATACGACGGAATTTCTGATAACGCATCTCCCGGAGTTTAGAGGGGGGAAATTGGGAGAGATATTCGATATTCTCCAAAATGGCCTGTTTTAGAGTAGCGGCGGCCGCTAACGGGTCAGAATGGGCACAGCCGGGAGGTTCTGGCAAAATTCGGTCAATAATGCCCAATTCTTTGAGTTCCTTGGCGGTAATTTTCAGGGCGGCGGCGGCTTGTTCGGCCTTTTTGGCGTCTTTCCAGAGTATAGCGGCACAGGCTTCTGGACTGGCTACGGTGTAGACGGAATGTTCAAACATCATCAAAACCTCCGCCACGCCTATGCCCAGGGCGCCTCCAGATCCTCCCTCACCTATGACTGTGCTGATGATGGGCACCCCCAGACGGAACATTTCTCTTAGATTGTAGGCTATGGCTTCCCCTTGCCCTAGTCTTTCTGCTTCCACGCCGGCATAGGCTCCGGGAGTGTCAATAAAGGTGATAATGGGCAGGCCAAAGCGGTTGGCGTGTTCCATTAAACGCATGGCCTTTCTGTAACCCCCTGGAGAGGCCATTCCGAAATTCCGGGCTACGTTATCCTTAGTGTCTCTCCCTTTTTGGTGCCCTATTAGCATTACTGGCCTTCCTTCAATACGGCCAATCCCTCCTATCAAAGCTGGGTCATCATAACCCCTTCTGTCTCCATGCAACTCCAGCCACTCGTCTGTAATCGCCTGTATGTAGTCCAGGGTGGATGGGCGACAGGGGTGACGGGCAATTTGTAATTTCTGGGCAGCTGTCAGAGTACTAAATATTTCTTGTCGTAGTTGTTCAGCTCTGCCTTCCAATTCCTCTAACTGCTGGGACACGTCCACATTGTTTTCTGCTGCCAATTCTCTAATTTGTTCAATCCTGGCTTGTAACTCTACCAGTGGCTTTTCAAATTCCAGTAAAAAAGTTCTTTTCTGTGTCGTTTTGGTCATATTATTTCCCTTTTGTCTCCGGCACTAAATTTTCCTTTTTCAATTCTGCTCTTGTTATCCTTCATCAATTATGGGATATCAGGGAAATGGATAACAACAAACCACTGAGGAAGTGGAAATTAACTGCTAGAAATTTGCTGTTTTGGACTTTTTCTGGCTGTGCATGATAGGTATTTACATGGTGAATAAGTTTCCAGGCTGTGGGAATGGAAAACAACACTATTAGGCTTACATAGGGCAGTATTTTCAGTAAAACAAATATAACACTCAAAATATAAAACAACACCACTGCCACAGTTAATACTCTGGCGCCGGTGGCCGTACCTAAACGGACTATGGGGGATTTTTTCCCTGCCGCTAAATCGTCTTTTACCTGGTGGAAGTGGGAACACAATAGGATAATGGCAGTAGAAAGTCCAATTAGACTAGAGGCTATTAGGCTACCGAATGAAAAATTTTTCGCCTGACTATAATAGGCGGCAGCTATGGCTAATGGCCCAAAGGTGACAAGACAAATTATCTCCCCTAGTCCTACATAGCCTAGACGAAAGGGAGGCCCTTGATAGGCATACCCCAAAAAACAACATAGCACAATCAGGCTCAATACTGTCCAGTCCTCTAACCATAGGTTTATGAGGAATACACCTCCCAGCCCCAATAACAGGAAAATGTTACTGATGGCGAAGACAAGACTGGCATTTCCTGTCAGATTCACCACGGAGTGGGCCTTATTTACGTCTACCCCCGTTTCCGAGTCGAATACGTCATTACTCAGATTCAACCAGGCGATTATACAAATAGCAGAAAGCAGGAAAACTATATACACAGTCAGGTGGAATTCTCCTGTTTCCCTGTAGGCCAGGGCCGTCCCAAAACTGACGGGGATTACTGCTACAGTGTACATTGGGGGTTTTATTGCCGCATACCACAGTTGACTCTTGCTAACTTCCTGCTTAACAATAGGTTGTACACCTTCTTCCGTTGTTTTCATAATCTGAACTAAAATTGGATTGTTTCCCCCAAATATTATATTTTCCCTATGTCTTATTTCCTTCCCTCTAATCTTCCTTAACATTTCTTTAAAGACAGTCCTAAAAAGTTTTTTATTTTATAACCTTAGTTCTATGGCAACTATTCCCGAAAGCAAATCTAGTTTTTCCCTTCTTGATAAGCTCCAAGAGTTTAAAAAATTAATTTTTACTAACCCTCCAAATTCCAACTTTCCCCTGTGGACCCTTTCCCAGGAGGTACCCCCTATAGATCCTCTTGTTTTTTTCTCTTTATTTCGAGAGAGTGGACAAGAATGTTTCTACTGGGAAAATCCCAACAAACAAGAGGCGATAGTTGCTATAGGAACTGTTAAAAGTCTCACAATCTCTAGCATTAATTCCGGTCAATTAACCCGGGACAGATTCTCCCTTTGCCAGGATTTTTTTGAAAACAATTGTTTCCCCTATTTTTCTGGTATTAATCCCAGTCCTATTCTCCCTTATTTCTTGGCATATTTCACTTTTTTCAGTACCTGCAGCTTGGATTCTTTCCCCGTCGCCAGTATATACATTCCCCGGCTCCTTCTCACCAAAAGACATTCTCATTATTCTGTTTCTCTATTCTCAGAGTATCAGGTTAACAATTATAGCATATTTTTAGATTTTTTTCAACAGGAAATACCTGATTTTTACTCCTTATTTCCTGTGGGGGAAAAAAGAAGCAGAATTACCATAGAAGATAACAATCCCCAGGAATTTTTGGAGAAGGTGAACAGGAGTCTTGAGGCTATTAGAGAGTGTAAACTAAAGAAAATAGTGGTGGCTCATGGCTTAGAACTGAAAATAAGGGGAAGGTTTAACCTAATAAGAGCCATAGATAATTTGAGGATTAATCATCCCGAGTGTTATATTTTTGCCCTAGGAAATAAAAATAACGAGTACTTCATTGGGGCAAGTCCAGAGAGAATACTGTCCATACGTGGTAACAATTTAATGAGTGATGCCTTGGCTGGCTCAGCCCCAAGGGGGAAAACCCCCGACGAGGATTATAGGCTGGGAATAGAACTGTTAAATAGCGAAAAAGATAGAAGAGAACATCAGGCAGTAAGTGATTTTATTTTTGAGCAATTGAAAAGCCTAGGCCTGAGGCCCAAAAAGGAGCCTCTACAGCTATTAAAACTTTCCAATATTCAGCATTTATGGACCCCAATATCTGCCCAAATTGAAAGGAAAATCAAACCTCTAGAAATATTGGGAAAACTACACCCTACTCCGGCAGTAGCGGGGGAACCAATTGATGTCGCCTGCCAGGAAATATGGGAGAAGGAAAAACTTGAACGAACCCTATATGCTGCACCAATAGGATGGCTGGACGGGGAGGGAAACTGTGATTTTATAGTGGGAATTCGCTCGGCGCTAATAAGACAAAATTCTGCCCGCCTCTACGCCGGTGCCGGAATAGTGAAGGGCTCTAATCCCCAACAGGAATTGATGGAAATAAGACTTAAATTTCAAGCACTTTTACAGGCCTTAATTGCCTCTTAGGGAACTAAATAACGTTAAAATAAAAAAAACACTAAAACCAACAACATACATAACAGGAAAACATGACACAGACCGTCAGTGAAAAAACCCTCGAAACAATGAAACATTTCGCCGAGCAATACGCCAAGAGAACAGGGACTTATTTTTGCGCCGATCCCTCTGTGACAGCAGTAGTAATACAAGGCCTAGCCCGTCACAAGGAGGAATTGGGAGCCCCCCTTTGCCCTTGTCGTCACTATGAGGATAAAGAGGCAGAGGTAAAAGAAGGCTACTGGAATTGCCCTTGTGTGCCCATGCGGGAAAGGAAAGAATGCCACTGTATGCTCTTTATAACACCGGACAACGAGTTCGCCGGCGACAAACAAGAAATCTCCTGGGAAGACCTTACTAGCGTCAAATATTAAGATTTCAATAATAAAACAAGAGCCCCCCCTCCTGGGAGGGCATGGAACTATTTTCCCCATCTTGTCCGTCCTCGCTAATGAAATGTGAGCCGCCGTTGTTCTTTTTCTTGCTTCCTGAGGTATCCTTGAGTTAGGGGGAAAACCCTACTGTTTTGCATTTTTTCACGAATCTATCATATAATAAGTCACGGAAACATTAAAAAAATATTAAGAAAAAATACAGCTATAGTTAATGCTGTAAGGAGGCAAAATGTTTGTTCGCTTGGCACAACAATACCGGGAGTTTGTGAAAGACTTGGTGATGAATCTACAAGCCTTGGCCACCGTCCTGGAGAAAAGGGGCTATATAGCTTCATGTTACACGTGTGGAACAGAGATGAATAGCGCGTCCTTCATGGTGAGTCTGGGAGATAACCACTTAATCCGTTTTCTGGTGTCAGACTACGGCATAACCTGGACGGAAATGCAAGACGATAGAGAGTTAATGAAATTGGAGGGGGCAGAAGCCATTAATCAGTTACAGGAATTGGCGGATTTAGCTAAGTATCAGACTAATGCGGAAAAGTCCCCCCTAGCCAATTTGGATGGAGGGGGCACATCAGTGGAAGGCCATAGCTTGTTGGTGGGGAAAATCTAAGACGGTAACACCCCTTAACTGATATACTGGGATCGTAGTGGTTTAACAGTCCTGGGAATCGGTTTAGCTTTGATTGAACAAGAAACACTAAAGCTGCTGGAATGGCACTTGTTGTGTCAGCACCTTTCCACTTTTGCCGCTACGAAACTGGGCAAAGGGGCTGCTGTCAACTTGGATATTCCTTCCTCGCCACAGGGAAGTTATAAGCTATTACGTCAGACAGAAGAGGTTTTCTCCCTCATCACCGATTCCAGTTGCAATTGGTCCTTTGATGGCATTTATGATATAGGTGTCTCCCTGGAAAGGGCAAAGATGGGGGGGACACTCGGAGGAAAGGAATTATTGCAAATAGCTAGCACTCTGGGTGGCTTTAGGCGCTTAAAAAAGACTATTGACCAAAGGGAAAATCTGGTTACCCTCGGAGAATTGGTAGCTGGCATAGGCACTTTTGCTGAGTTGGAACAGGAAATCTATTTTTGTATAGATGAAAGGGGAGAGGTGGCAGAAAGGGCGAGTCCAAAATTGGCTGGGATTAGACAGAAAATTCGCTCTTTACGCCATCAGATTCAAGAAACCCTACAATCTATAATCCAATCCTTCCCCTACGCCCTCCAGGAAGCAGTAATCACCCAGAGGGGAGAGCGTTTTGTCTTGCCAGTGAAGGCGGACCACAGTAATATAATCACTGGTATCGTTCATGACACCTCTAGTAGTGGTCTCACCCTATATGTGGAGCCCAAAGAGATTATACCCATGGGCAATCAGCTTCAAACTGCCCGTCTGGAGGAAAAACGGGAAGAGGAGAGGATTTTGGCTGCCCTTTCCGCCAAGGTGGGGAAAAATTGGGAGGCTTTAGAAAAACTGTTGGCCGTCGTCACTATCCTGGATTTGGCCACCGCTAGGGCTAGATACGGTTTGTGGTTGGATGCTTATCCTCCTGAGTTTATTGACTTTGCCGGTGGCGAGAGTATTTCCCTCAAAAGCTTACGACACCCTCTACTAATCTGGCAGGAAAAACACGAAAACGGCCGGGCGGTTGTGCCCATAGACGTTCAGATATCCCCCAATATAAGAGTGGTGGCCATTACTGGGCCTAACACCGGTGGCAAAACCGTTACTCTGAAAACTGTTGGCCTGGTGTGTCTTATGGCTAAGGCTGGCATGTACATCCCTGCCAAGCCCCCCGTAAGACTTCCCTGGTTTGACAAGGTTTTGGCCGATATTGGAGATGAACAGTCTTTGCAACAAAATCTTTCCACCTTCTCCGGACACATCTGCCGCATCGTCAGGATTCTAGAGGCTATTGAGGGGGCCAATTGTCTTGTACTACTAGATGAAATCGGAGCGGGGACGGACCCCCAGGAGGGGGCTGCCATTGCTATTGCCATTTTAAAGTACTTGGCGGATCACAACCTCCTTACTATTGCTACTACCCACTATGGGGAATTAAAGAGTCTTAAGTATAGCGATTCCCGTTTTGAAAATGCCTCAGTGGAGTTTGATGATGTCAGTCTCCAACCCACCTATCGTCTATTATGGGGTGTTCCTGGACGCTCTAACGCCATTGTCATTGCCCGAAGACTGGGGTTAAAACCGGAAATCCTCCACCAGGCAGAAACTCTGGTGGGCAACCTTTCTTTAGACGTCAATGAGTTGATTTCTGCTTTGGAAAACCAAAGACGACAACAGGAGGAGAAACACCGTCAGGCAGAAGAGTTATTGCAAAAAACTGAGTCATTCTACCGGGAGGTGTCTGCTAAAGCCAAGGCATTACAAGAAAGAGAAAGGGATTTGAAACGAGAACTAGAAAGGGAGATAAGAGAGCAGCTTTTGGCCGCCAAAAGCCAAATTAGTCAAGTTATCAAGGAGTTAAAACGAAAAAGCGAGCCCACCACCCGGGATGCCCAAAAAGCTACGGAAAGTCTTAATAAAATAGGACAACGCTTCCTAACCCCCCTGCAAGAAGAAAAGCTCAATACAGGTTATCGTCCTAAGGTGGGAGAGAAGGTTAAAATTATTTCCATTGGCCAAGTGGCAGAGGTATTAGAAGTCAATGAAGACAACCAACAAGTTACTGCCCGTTTCGGCATAATGAGGATGATAGTGCCCTTTTCTGACATCGAGTCTCTTGCAGGGGAAAAGGCAGTGGCGGCCCCCAAAACTAACACTACCCCCTCCCCCAGTAAGTCTGTTTCTCAGTCTTCTCCCCCTCCCCCTATCCCCATTCGCACACCTCGTAACACGGTTGACATAAGAGGTAAACGAGTGCATCTGGCCTATCCCATCCTGGAAAAGGCCATAGCCTCTGCCTCGGAAATGGGCACACTATGGATTGTACACGGCAAGGGCACAGGAGCTCTTCGTAGGGGAGTGCATGAATTCTTGGCTAACCACCCCCAAGTCAGTCACTACACCGATGCACCAGAAAACGAGGGGGGTACTGGTGTAACCATCGCCTATCTCAAATAGGGGCCTTGTCTTTTCTCTCATTGGTCGATAAGATCCAAACCGTATAGTACGTTTTCTTTGTTGGACAAGTCGCCAATGATTCTCTGTAAGGGCGGCGGCAGTTGCTTGATAAGGGTAGGTGTTACTAGTATTTTCTCTCTTTCCGCCCTGTCGGGTTCCTCCAAAACGTCTATAATCTCCACCTGGTATTTATTGTTCAATTCTTCTCGACAAAGACGCAACAAATTGGCGATGGCCCTCTGAGAATTTATAGAATTGCCGGTTATGTATAATCTCAATAAATAGCTAGCCATGTAATTAAAACTCATCAAAATCAGGACTAGAAAGAAGAGTAAGATTACTCAAACCTATATAGTATTTTCGATAATAAGAGGTTAAATAACCCATTAACTCTAATAATCTTAGCCGGCCTTCGTCCACGTAGGCTTGGACTTTGGCTAGGTTGACATTCTGACATTTGTCCCTGAGGGCTTTGGTGTGGATGTCCACCACATCCCTTGGACTGGCTTTGAAAAAACCCAATTTAGCCGCCAGTTGTCGTAATTGTTCAGGGATGTTATAATCCACCTTTAATGCCCTCTGTTCTAATGATAACTCTAATAGCTCGGCATATTTAGCAGTTAATTCGGCAAAAACGTCGGGCACGGCATCCTTGAGGGCATCAGAGGCAAACATCTTGGCGGTGATGGTGGGGCGGATGGATTGAGCTAAACTCTCCAGACTGGCCAATTCCTTCTGTTTCACCTGTTCCTGTCTGAGGGCAGCCAATTTATCTATGTATTGTTGCCGCTCTATGGCTAGACGCAGGGCATATACCAGGGAGTTGGAATCCAACTCGTCTCTACGGATATAACCATTTGCCCCCATCTGGAAGGCACGCACGATGACACTCTCATCCTCTGACTCTATTTGCACAATGGTGGGTATGTCCGGGAAATTTTCCCTGATCCTAAAAAGGGATTCAAACCCCTTGGCATCCGGCAAAGTCAAGTCTAAGACAATGGCGGCAAATTCCTTTTCTCTTTTCTTTAGTGTTTCTATAGCTTCTCCTAGTGTTGTCACATGACACGACTGGAATCTTATTCCCTTGGAGATGGACAGATTCTGGGAATTGGACAGCAACGCCTCTATTTTCTGGGCATTCACCGCCTCGTCTTCCACCAGTAATATCTCATATATGTCGTTCGGCATAATCCCAGGGCGGGAGAAGTCCCCCTTACCGCTACTTAATCCTTAATTTTTTTGTACAATTTGGCCGATTAGTGGTATAATTGCACGTCCTATCTCTAAACTACCACAAATTTCCCTCTCGGGGACTGTTTATCTCCCATTTTAAAAAACCGATAACCACCGTCACCCCCCCTGATGAAGGGCCTTTAATTGTATACCTAATTTAACTTGTCTGCCCCACCAGACCAAGTTTTATCTCCCCATTGTAGCGGCTAAATTCCCCTCAATATTGTCTTTTTCTACCTCCCCCAACGGTGACATGTATCATATAAGACTTAAATCTAGCGCCTTTTCTGCAAATCCCAATTCACCACTCAACCCCGTCACCCAACAGTGTCTCTACAGGTCTTGTGTTAGTCTTCCGTATCTTGCTTTACCAGTATATACCACACGTTCATAAATTGACAGACAGTATGTTTTTTGGCAATCGGTGTCCTAACACAACGGTTTTTTTCTATGCTATAACCCCCCAGAACAGCAATTGTCATTTATCATTGTCCATCATCAAGTATATAAGAAACTGTGTACAACAATCCCTTTGGAGAGAAATCAAGTACCGGTTTGTAATTGCAAACCTCAACCCCCCACGGATTTATAATTTTAAACCCCTAACTATTGAAAGTGGGACCATGTTGGATTAAATTCATAAACTCCTGACGAGTCTTGCCGTCGGTGGCGAAAATACCACGTAGTGCACTTGTATAATTCCAATAACCTGGTTTTTGCACGCCCCGCATAACCATACACATGTGGATAGCTTCTATGACTACGGCAACTCCCTGGGGTTTGAGCAATCCCATCAAGGCGTCGGCAATTTGGGCAGTTAAACGCTCTTGCACTTGTAGTCGTCTAGCATACATTTCCACCAGACGGGCAATTTTAGATAAGCCAATTACCCTACCGTTGGGGATATAGGCAATATGAGCCCTACCGATAATGGGCAGGATATGATGTTCACATAGGCTGAATAAGTCTATGTCTCTAACTAATACCATCTCCTTGATGTCTTCGTGGAAAACCGCACCATTTAAAATCTCACCCAAAGACTGGAAATAACCAGAAGTCAGGAATCTTAACGCCCCACCACTCTCTTGGGCGTATCTTTCAATCCCTCCCTGTTGGGATTTTCCCCCAACCCCAACAACAGGGTTTCTACCGCTGCTACCATCTCTTCCTCTGTTACCTGTCTTTGGAGAAGGGTGGCTAATAGGTTTCTATGATTCTTTTGCTGTGTTAACTCCATGAGCCTAAAGTAATAAAAATGATAGTCATTATCACTTTATCCCCTGCAAGGAGGAATGACAAGAGGGGTTAGGATTTGGAGATTAGGGAGGGAATGGGGATGGGGATATGAGTAGAGCCTGTCTCTAAAGCAGGGGTGCAATTTGTCTGGCAAAGTAGGTTAGAATAAGGTAGGCACCGACCCTTTTGATGCTAGTAAGGGTTTCCAGAATTACTTGGGTTTCGTCTAGCCACCCCCGTTGTGCTGCGGCTTTGATCATTGCATACTCGCCGCTGACGTTATAGGCAGCCACGGGGATGTTAGTATTGTCTTTAATTCTTCTGATGACGTCCAGGTAGGCCAAAGCAGGTTTTACCATGACTATATCTGCCCCCTCAGCGATGTCTAGGGCAGCCTCTTTTAGGGCTTCCCTGGCATTGGCAATGTCCATTTGATAGGTTTTCTTGTCGCCAAACTGGGGGGCAGAGTCCAGGGCGTCTCTAAATGGGCCATAATAGGCTGAGGCGTATTTGGCACTGTAAGCCAGTATTCCTACATTTATCCACCCTTCGGCGTCTAGGGCTTGTCTAATCGCCCCTACCCTCCCATCCATCATATCTGAAGGAGCTACCATATCTGCGCCCGCCTCTGCATGGGATAGGGCCATTTTCACCAATACCTCCACTGTCTCGTCATTGACTATCTCCCCATCCCTTACTATGCCATCATGGCCATATACCGAATAGGGATCTAGAGCTACATCTGTAATTACGAATAGCTGGGGCAATTCTTGTTTGATGCGTCTCACACTAGACCGTACTAGGCCTTCTGGATTATAACTCTCTTTGCCCTCGTTGTCCTTCTTTTCTGGGGGTATGAGAGGGAAAAGGGCTATGGCTTTTATGCCCGTCTGTGACACCTTGTACAACTCTTCTAACAGCAAATCGGGGGTATAACGGAAACAATTGGGCATCGAGGGAATCTCCTGTTTCTGGTTTTCTCCCTCCATCACAAATACCGGATAAATCAAGTCGTCTACTGTTAGGGTAGTCTCCCTTGTCATTGCCCGTATTGCTTCCGTGCGACGCAATCTCCTCGGGCGTTGTATTAGCTTCAGCATCTTTGTCTTTCCCTGTTTGTTTCCCACCCCCTCAGTATAATATAAAAATGATAATCATTAATATTTAATCTTTTGGGGAGAAAGGGGGTAGAATGGGTGTGGCAATAGAACAGTATTGGGAGAAGGGCTTGTAACTTTTCAGGAGGTAGCCGGTGAAGAGGGGATTAAGAATATTGACGGTGTTGGCTATAGCCTTGACGGTAGTAACTGTTTTCTGGATGGGGGGTGTGGAGGCGGAGAGGATAAGGGGGTGGATAGAGGATTTGGGGTGGTGGGCGCCGTTGGGTTACATTGTGTTTTATATGGTGGGGACAATTTTGCTGTTGCCTTCTACTCCCTTGAATGTGAGTGGGGGGTTGATTTTCGGGGTAGCCCAGGGGTTGTTTTGGACTAGTTTTGCTGCCGTTTTAGCTGCCATGGTGAGTTTTTTCTATGCCCGTTTTTTGGGTCATTCTTGGGCGCGACAGCGGTTTGGGGGTTATTTGAAGAAGATGGATGCGGAGGTGAAAAGGGGGGGGCTATGGTATATCTTTGCTTTGCGTCTTTTGCCTTTGATTCCCTATGGCATTGTCAACTATGGTGCCG
The DNA here is from genome assembly GCA_015295805.1 of Geminocystis sp. M7585_C2015_104. NCBI lineage: Bacteria > Bacillati > Cyanobacteriota > Cyanophyceae > Chroococcales > Geminocystaceae > Geminocystis > Geminocystis sp. M7585_C2015_104. The sequence continues at coordinate 16,661 of DVEF01000031.1, forward strand.
GTTTGACGTCCATTAGCAGCAGAGATTATTTTGTGGGCACGGTTTTGGGCACCACTTTTGGGGTTTTCCCTTTTGTATTAATGGGTGCGGGCATTGCCCGAGGCAGTCTTTTGCCTTTTACTGTTTCCCTTTCTTTGATTGGCATACTGGTTTTCGCCGCCACATGGTACAGACGCCGCACCAAAGAGGGCAACTGGGGTAATGGATGTTAGTCACAACACCCGGATAATGTTAGCAACGCTTTTAATGGCCTCAATTCCCTGGATGTCAGAGATGGCTTTTCTGAAATCCCCCTCCCTGACGTGATGAGTCACCACCACTATTTCTGCTAACTCGTCCACCAAACCGATTTGCACTACCGACTCCAGACTCACATTGGCGCGCCCAAAGGCAGTGCCCAAATGGCCAATTACCCCTGGCACATCTTCACATAGAAAACGGGCGTAAAAGCGAGTGTATACCTCGGATATAGGGCTAATTTCCCTTTCTCCCTGGGGTGCATAACTCAAAAGGGCATCCAGACGAGAGGGTTGAGGATTTGTGGCTAATACCCCCACTATGTTCATTATATCAGCCACTACGGCACTGGCAGTAGGACCCGAGCCGGCACCGGGGCCATAAAACATCACTTGTCCCAGGGGGTCCCCCTCTACTAGAATGGCATTGTTCACCCCGTTTACACTGGCTAGGGGGTGGGATTTGGGCACTAGGGTGGGATGTACTCTAACTTGTAGTGGGGCATTTTCATCGGCTTGCTGGTGGTCTGGGAATGAGGCAATAGCTAGTAACTTGATCACAAAGCCCAGTTTGTCGGCATAGTTTATATCACTGCTGGTAATTTTAGTTATCCCCTCACAGTAAACCTCTTCCCGTTTCAGATAACAACCGAAGGCGAGGGAGGCAAGAATAGCTATTTTGTCCGCCGCATCATAGCCTTCCACATCGGCAGTCGGATCCGCTTCTGCATAGCCTAATTTCTGGGCAGTGGCCAACACGGAGGAAAAGTCTGCCCCTTTTTGGGTCATTTCTGTCAGGATGTAATTGGTTGTGCCATTGACAATTCCAATTATGTTACGAAAGCGATTGGCGCCAAGGGACTGCTTAAGAGGCTCAACAATAGGAATCCCGCCTCCCACTGCTGCCTCCAGCAATACGTAGACATTGGCCCTGTTGGCAGCGGCAAAGATTTCTCTACCGTAACGGGCGATAACGGCTTTGTTGGCGGTGACCACGTGTTTCCCGTGGGCTATGGCTTTGAGAATGAGACTGCGGGCTGGCTCTAATCCTCCTATTAGTTCTACCACAATATCTATTTCCGGATTGGTGACAATGGCTTCCAAATCTGTGGTCAGGAGGCTGGGAGGCACGTCTATGTTGCGTTTTTTTGTCAGGGATCTAACTCCAATCTGATGGAGGGTTATTTCTTTTAATAGGGGGTGTCTGCCTTCAGGGTGTAAAATTATGTCTGCAGTACCACTGCCTACAGTGCCCAGTCCTAATAAACCTATCTTAAAAGCCACAGTGTCTATCCTTGGTCTTGTCTTGTTCTCATCTCTGCCTATTGTACACCCAACCGTTGACAGTTAGGGCGTTTATTTTACGTAAGCCGCCATCAGCCCTAGGTTAAAGTATTCTTGAATCACTAGATATTTCCCCTCTAGACGGGCACTAAAGGTGAAAAAACTCTTGAGACGGTTGTTGGGAATTTTGCCTTTTAGTTCCACCTTAAAGCAGGGGGCTCCCTTTCTGAGGGGGTAGTTGTTGTGATATATTTTTACCACTACCTTCTCTCTGGACTTGGAAGAATAGACTACTTCTCCTCGGACAGAAAAATAATTTTCCGGCAGAGGGGGGTTTTGAGGGGAGGCGGGTTTGTAAATGCCGGCAATTTGAAAATGAAGCTCATCCTTCCCTGGTAGACTATGAGGATATACTACCCACAGTTGTGCCTCTTCCAGGTTAATATGCTTTTTAACCGTACAGATGGTTTTTCCCAACAACACTGCCGAGAATGAATAGTTTTCTTCTGTTGTCAACACCCCCTTTGTCAAAACTCCCTCCTCCGGCTTATATATACCTTTAACTACTCCTATAGCGCGATACTGAAGAGGATGAGAGGGGATGCCGATGGCGGGGTGTTCGAGGGGAAAAAGGTTGGAGGAAGAAAAAAGACTGTTATTCACATCCCTGCCGTTGGTGACCAGAAAACTAGGTTAACATTGAAATACGGCCAATAAGCCACGAACGAACGTAGGAGGATACGGGTGGCTAGGCCTCTGGGTTCGGTTTTTGTTTATCTATTTCTAGAATAGGGCAATCAAAGGCATCTAGGCAATGAACACGGCAGAATTACTAGTCAAATGTTTGGAAAATGAGGGTGTGGAGTATGTATTTGGCTTACCGGGGGAAGAAAATCTACACCTGCTGGCGGCTTTGAAGGACTCCCCCATTAGATTTATCACCACCCGTCACGAACAGGGGGCAGCCTTCATGGCCGATGTCTATGGCAGACTGACGGGGAAAGCCGGGGTTTGTCTCTCCACTTTAGGCCCTGGTGCTACAAATCTGATGACGGGTGTAGCTGACGCCAATCTGGACGGGGCACCCTTAGTGGCCATCACCGGACAGGTGGGCACTGACCGTATGCACATCGAATCACATCAGTACCTCGACTTGGTGGCCATGTTTGCCCCTGTGACCAAATGGAACCAACAAATTGTAAGGCCTAGTATTACACCCGAGGTGGTGAGAAAGGCCTTTAAAATAGCACAAATGGAGAAACCGGGGGCGGTGCATATAGACCTGCCGGAGAATATCGCCGCCATGGCTGTAGAAGGGGAACCTCTCCCCACTGGCATTCAGGAGAAGGTATATGCCTCCTATCGTAGTATCAACAGTGCGGCAGTGGCCATTGCTAAGGCCAAAAATCCCATCATCCTGGCGGGAAACGGTGTAATTCGCGCCCGTGCCTCTCAGGCTTTAACGGAATTTGCCACCCGCCTCAACATACCTGTAGCTAACACTTTCATGGGCAAGGGGGCCATTCCCTATCGTCATCCTTTAGCCTTGTGGGCGGTTGGGCTACAACAACGGGATTTCATCAGCTGCGCCTTTGAAGAAGCGGATTTGGTAATTGCCGTGGGTTACGACTTGATTGAATACTCTCCTAAACGTTGGAATCCTAATGGCACCATCCCCATTGTACATATTGCCTCCACTGCCGCCGAAATTGACAGTAGTTATATTCCCATCGTGGAGGTGGTGGGGGATATTTCCGATTCCTTGATGGAGATTTTACAAAGATGCGATCGCACTGGTAAGCCAACCCCCTTTGCGGTATCCCTCAGGGAGGAGATTGTGGCGGATTATGAGCGCTATGCCGAAGATGACAGTTTCCCCCTCAAACCCCAAAAAATTATTTATGATTTAAGAGAGGTGATGGGCTCAGAGGATATTGTCATTTCTGATGTAGGGGCTCATAAAATGTGGATTGCCCGTCACTATCACTGCGAAAGCCCCAACACCTGTATTATCTCTAACGGTTTTGCCGCCATGGGCATTGCCATACCTGGGGCCATTGCCGCTAAACTGGTTTATCCCAACAGAAAAGTGGTGGCAGTGACGGGGGATGGCGGTTTTATGATGAATTGCCAGGAGTTGGAAACTGCTTTGCGGGTGGGCACTCCTTTTGTCACCCTTATCTTCAATGACAATGGCTATGGCTTGATTGCCTGGAAACAGATGAATCAATTTGGTTACACCTGTTATGTGGATTTCAGCAATCCCGATTTTGTCAAGTTTGCAGAGAGTATGGGGTTAAAGGGTTATAGGGTAGAGGCAGCCAGCGATTTAATTCCCATCCTCAAAACTGCCCTGGAAGACGAGGTCCCTGCTATTATTGACTGTCCAGTGGACTATCGTGAGAATCTCCGTTTTTCCCAAAGGGCTGGAAATCTCAACTGTCCTTCCATGTAGGACAACAAAGCTGTTACAATTGATGAGCGGTATTCCTTTGAACTGCTCGTCATACTGTCCTACTAATGGCCACAGAAATCAAGGACGACACTGTCCTACGACAAAAAATAACTGGTGCCAGGAGGTTTAGCAATTTCTTTTGGGCTATTGTTACCTCCCTGGGGGGTGTAGGTTTTCTCTTAGCTGGGTTGTCTAGCTGTTTCCACACAAACCTGTTACTAGTCACCGATACCTCCCGGCTGCAATTTATCCCCCAGGGCATTGCCCTCACCTTCTACGGGGTAGCTGCCATTTTGTTGGCTACCTATCTTTGGCTGGTGATTATTTTAAACGTAGGGGCCGGCTACAACGAGTTTGACAAAGAAAAGGGGAAGATAACCATCTTTCGTCTCGGCTTTCCCGGAAAAAATCGCAAAGTTGAACTGGTTTACGATTTTAAGGATGTACAGGCCATCAGGGCGGAAATCAAGGAGGGCTTCAACCCCAGACGCACTTTGTATCTACGGGTGAAACCAGGACGGAACATACCCCTGACCCCCGTGGACCGTCTTATACCTCTCTCCCAGTTAGAAAACCAGGGGGCCTCCCTTGCCCGCTTTCTCTCCGTGCCCCTAGAGGGGCTTTAAGGGATTTGCCTATTCTCCTTTTGCCCTGTTTTCCTGGCTGAAAGCAAACCTCGTAACACAGATATAGCTTTGTTGTACTGAGAGTCCTTGGCGGTGGCTAAGAGGGAGGGGTTTTGATTTAGCAGGACTTCCTCCTCCTTGGTGAGGGGTTGGAAGATGTCTGGGGTTATTCCCTTCTTGTTGATGTTTGTGCCGCTGGGGGGATAATAACGGGAGATGGTCACTGCTACCCCCGAGCCGTCCGAAAGGGGGTATACTGATTGTACTGTCCCCTTGCCGTAGGTGTTAGTTCCTACGACGATGGCTCTTTTGTTTTCCTTTAGGGCTGCGGCAAGAATTTCACTAGCACTGGCAGAGTTGCCATCCACTAATACTACCAGGGGAAGGTCAGTGAGGGCAGAATTGTTAGCCGAGTAGCGTTGATGTCCTCCCTGACGAGCCACAATGTCTACAATTTCCCCCTTTGCCAGCCATAAACGGGCTATGTCTACACTGGCAAATAAAAGTCCTCCGGGATTGCCCCTCAAGTCTAAAACGAAGGCGTGGGGGTTTTCCCGCTGTAGCTGTATTATGGCATTACGCATTTGCGCCACCGCGTGGGAGTTGAATTCTTCTAGTCTGATATACCCCACCTTCATGTCTCCTTCCCTTTTCAGACTGAATTCCAGGGAAGGGACTTCGAACTGTTTACGGGTGATTTTCACCACAAAGGAGGGTTTCCCTTCCCTAACTATTTCTAGGGTTACATCTGTGCCTATTTCCCCCTTCAACGCCTCAGTGGCCTTTTCCATATTCATCAGGGTTGTGGGTTTGCCGTCGATTCTGACAATGCGATCTCCCCTTTTTAAACCGGCTTGGAAGGCAGGGGATTTTTTTATGACATCCACAACATATAACTCTTGGGTGCGTGGATCGGTTACAACTTTTACACCTATGCCAGATATTTCCCCAGCCGTTTGGCTGGTTAGGGCCTCAAATTCCTCCGGGGGTAGAAAACGGGTGTAGGGATCGCCTAATTCCCTCAATGCCTGTTGTATAGCCCTGTAGGCTTGTGCCCTGCTGGTATAACTGCGATTTAGCAACTCTTCTCTTTTTTTCCGCCAATCCACCCTATTGAAATTGCCATCTACAAACTGGTGATTGACAATTTGCCATACCTCGTCTATTACCTGTTTTGGACTGTCCTTCATTTCAGCCTTTACCGTTTCCGGAAGTGTAGCTGAGAGTATACCGCCCACCATCAAGGAAATCCATAACAGCTTGGACTGCCCTTTGAAAAGAGAAAATAGGGGAGACAACGCCCCGGAGATTAACTTTTTCATATCTAACTACGGATACCACTAGGAAGGGACAACATCCTCCCCTTCATTGTAGCCCACATCCTTTCCGTTGCGATAGGGAAGGGAAATACATGCTAGAATGGGAAGTTGCAGAATTTGTGGTAGCTTGCAAACAATTCCTCAGAGGTATATAAATACAAGGTAATGCTTAACCCTAATTTGGATGCCATCTCCCTCACCAAGGATGAATATGAGAGGTATGCCAGACATATTATTTTGCCTGAGGTGGGTTTGGAGGGGCAAAAACGTCTTAAGGCTGCTAGTGTCCTTTGTGTGGGCACGGGGGGATTAGGTAGTCCCCTGTTGTTGTATCTTGCCGCCTCTGGCGTTGGCCGGATTGGCATTGTGGACTTTGATGTGGTGGAGGCTTCTAATCTCCAAAGACAGATTATCCACGGCATGTCTTGGGTGGGCAAACCAAAGATAGAGTCTGCTAAACACCGCATTTTGGAAATCAACCCTGACTGTCAAGTAGATCTTTACAACACCCGTCTGACTTCGAAAAATGCCCTCTCCATTCTTGAACCCTATGATATTATCATCGATGGCACAGACAACTTCCCCACCCGTTATCTGGTCAACGATGCCTGTGTAATACTAAACAAACCCAATGTATACGGATCAATTTTCCGGTTTGAGGGGCAGGCTACGGTATTCAACTATCAGGGGGGGCCTAACTACCGTGACTTGTACCCTGAGCCTCCACCACCCGGAATGGTGCCTTCCTGTGCCGAAGGTGGTGTTTTGGGTGTATTACCCGGTGTAATAGGCACTATCCAGGCTACCGAGACCATTAAAATCATCCTTGGGGTGGACCCGGCCAAAACCTTAAGCGGTAGGCTACTGCTTTATAATGCCCTGGAGATGAAGTTTAGGGAGTTGAAATTGCGTCCCAACCCCGAACGTCCTGTCATTGAGAAACTTATCGACTATGAGCAGTTTTGTGGCATTCCTCAACAGCAACAGGAGGCAGAGACTGGTTTGCCGGAAATGACGGTGACTGAACTGAAGGCTCTGTTGGACAGTCCTGCTGACGACTATGTGTTGATAGACGTCCGTAACCCCAATGAATATCAAATAGCTCGTATTCCAAAGGCCGTATTGGTACCCCTCCCAGAAATTGAGAGTGGGGATGGAGTGGCCAAGGTGAAGGAATTACTCCAGGGTAAAAAACGCCTCATTGCCCACTGTAAGATGGGTGGTCGTTCCGCAAAGGCTTTACAAATATTAAAACAACACGGTATTGAGGGGATTAATGTAAAAGGGGGAATAAACGCCTGGAGTAAAGAAGTGGACCCCTCTGTGCCTCTATACTAGGGGGGGATGGGGCAGTGGCCTATTGGCACAAATTAACCCACTGCCCCTAGTCGGTTATCCTGTTGTTGTGGTTGCCGGGGTTAAAAGGGATGTCATCTTTGTTTTTGTCGTCAGTGGCTAGTCTGTTGTCAGTGGCTGGGAAGGAGACAGGGGCTTTCTGATACCACTTAAAGTGCTGATAAGCAGTACGAGATATTTCTTGAATAAAACTTCTGCCGGCAGGGTCATTGTGGGGGCGTTTCACTAAAACGGCGGCTATATAACGTTTACCCGTGGGCATATCTACAATGCCGGCATCCCCCAACATCACACCAATATCCCCAGTCTTGTGGGCAATGGTGGCTGAGGGTTCAATACCCTGGGGGAGAAGAGTTCTAGTTTTTGTCTGTCGCATTATTTCCAAAAGACGATCCCGTGAGCGTAATGAGATTAAGTCCCCCTGATTGACCTTCCCTAAGAGGATAGCCAAATCCCTGGCACTAGTGGTATTAGTCCCCTCCAAATCCGGCAACAGATTGCGGATTATTGTATGTTCCAATCCCCACTCCCGAAAACGTTTATTTAGCCTTTCTATGCCTCCCAATCTCTCAATCAACATGTTGGTAGCCGTATTGTCACTGCTGATAATCATCTCGGTGGCGGTGTAGAGGGCGGTATACTGTGTGCCCACTTTTTGGTATTGCATATTACCAGAGCCCCCGGCTTTGTTCTTCTCCGTCATGGTGAGCTTCTCATCCAGACGTATTAAACCCGCATCCACATCCTGGAAAAAGGCCACCAGTATGGGCACTTTGATAGTACTTGCCGCTGGCCATCTTGTATTTCCATTGTAATTAATGTAGCTACCAGTATCCAGGTCCACAAAAAAGGCACTCAGTTGCAATTTAGAATACTTGTCGGCCACCGTTTTGAATTTAGCCCGTAGGGCCGTCAACTCCCTGGTAAATTTCAACAAATCCGGCTTGCGGGTTTCTGGGATATAGGCCATGGGTTTTGGAGGATTTGGAGATTGAGATTGACCCGTGGGCGGATTAGGATTGGTGGCAACTGGTTTTTCCTGTGGTTTCTTCTCTGCTGCCCCCGGAGGTATCCTTTCTACAAAGGGCAAGTCTATTTTTGGGAAAACGGGTTTGGTTAAGTCCAAATTGGCCAATAGGGTGCCAAAAATAGTGCCCATCCCCACCCCCACAATGGTCAACCGGAACACGTTATTGACTACAATAGTCATCCAGTTTTGCGACTGACTAGCATTTGCATTATATTCCGGTACTTCTTGTGGCTTGCTTGTAGCTATTCTATATTTCGCGGTAACCCTTTTCTTCTGGTATTTGTTCTCCCCGTGAGTTTTAGATACTCCCCTAGACAAGGTTTTTCTCCTTTGTTTCAACAATGGTCAGTTTACAGTATAATTGATGGTTTTTGGAAAAACTAATCCCAACCCCTTGTCAATCCGGTTGGATATAGGTTATGATCAGTAAGTGGAAAAGCACGGGGCTGTAACGGTTTCGACAGGCTAGCGAAAGCCGAACCGTGATGCAGGCCGAGAGTGGGTCTTCTCTCGTAAAAAAAAGGCTCAAAAAAAGTAAGTGCGAACAACATCGTTCCTTTTGCTCGTAAAGCAGCTGCTGTAGCTGCCTAAGGCCTAGAGAAAGGCTCGAGCGCTCATAGTGCGACCCCGTTAAGCACTATGGGCAAACCCCAACGGGTGCTCCCTAAGATGGTGTCTGGTCTGTCTTAGGGCTAAGATAAAACCAGAAGTCCCCACTGTCAGGGATAAATGACAGTTCCCGCCCCGAGGGTAAGAGGGGCTAAGCCTGTGAGGGAGCGGGAGGTGAATAGCTAGTCTGGACAGCAGTTCGACTCTGCTCAGCTCCATAACGGACGAGGGAGGGGGATGACGGAAGACTTTGACACCTCGATGATGAAAAGGTGTATAGAGTTGGCCAAAAGGGCTTTGGGAAGGACGTCCCCCAACCCCATGGTGGGTGCGGTGGTGGTAAAGGATGGCAGGGTAGTGGGAGAAGGGTTTCACCCCGGTGCGGGCAAGCCTCATGCAGAAGTGTTCGCCCTACAACAGGCGGGGGAGGCGGCTAGGGGTGCCACTGTTTATGTTAATCTGGAACCATGTAACCATTATGGGCGGACTCCACCCTGTAC